>CAURFY010000005.1:0-22149 GCA_963524115.1 uncultured Bacillus sp. | reverse complement strand
GCATCTGCCTTACAAGCAGAGGGTCGGCGGTTCGAGCCCGTCATCCTCCACCATAAAAATCTCACGTATTATTGTCGCGGGGTGGAGCAACGAGCAATACTTCACCGAATGAACTGCGAGTTGTACCAATCGAGCAGCTACTTGAAAAAGCTAACTGAGATTGGGACAGTCTCTAAACTTAGAGCATGGAGAAAAATTTAATACATTTTATTGTCGCGGGGTGGAGCAGTTCGGTAGCTCGTCGGGCTCATAACCCGAAGGTCGCAGGTTCAAATCCTGCCCCCGCAATTTGGTCCGGTAGTTCAGTTGGTTAGAATGCCTGCCTGTCACGCAGGAGGTCGCGGGTTCGAGTCCCGTCCGGACCGCCATATGTTGGCTCAGTAGCTCAGTCGGTAGAGCAAAGGACTGAAAATCCTTGTGTCGGCGGTTCGATTCCGTCCTGAGCCATCAAATACTAAAAAGGAGCATACACTGTATGCTCCTTTTTGTAATGCAATTGTAATATAACGTTATTTATAGTGGGAAAACATGTAAACCCCTGTATTAATCTTCAACCATTGATAAATCAACATTATTCAAAAATACGCGTAATAACTCACTTTGAAAACCCTTTCAAAATTATTCCACAAATCGACATATAATGTCAGTTATTATACATTTATGTTACATTATGAAGTCTGTTAATCTTTTTAACTATAATATATGGTAAAGTAAAAAAGTCGAAAATTGTAAAACGAATTCAAAATAACAAAAATTTATAGACTGTTTGTACCGTTAAATAGGAGGATTATTAATGAGTAAATGGAAACTGAGCTTGTCCAACCTTACGGGCAATACAACAGCTAGGCTTATACCTCAAGTGAAGAAGGTTGCTATAACGGCAATTGCTGTTACTGCAATGTCGTTTAGTTTACACACTGCACCACTTGCAAGTGGAACTGAAACAACCAAGGTATATTATGTGTATTTTAATGATAAATATATTGGAACCGTATCCGACAAGAAAGTTGTCGAATCAGTGGTGAAAAATAAGTTACAAGAGTTGAAGGCTAATTACAATGGTGTTAATTTGTCCACAGGATCACAATTAACCTACATACCTGAACAAGTTTTCCGTTCAAGTGTCACCACTAATAACCAAAAGGTGGTACAGGAGTTACAAGAACAGCTTACTATTCAAGCAGAAGCGGCTGCAATTACTCTTGATGACCAACAGGTAGTATTTTTAGAAAATCAACAAAGTGCTGAAGAAGTTGTAAAAAAATTAAAATTGCAATATGTTAGCGAAGATCAGTTAAATGCCGTTGAGGCAAGAAAAAACGACCCTGCGAGCACATTACCACCGCTACAAGAAAATGAAACTCGTGTATTAGACGTTCGTTTGTCTAAAAATGTTTCATTTGCTAAAGCAGAGGTTACCCCAGATAAAATTATGACTGTCGATAATGCAGTAAAGTTACTGCAAACTGGAACAGTTGAGCAACAGAAATATCAGGTCCAAGATGGCGATGTTTTAGGTTCAATTGCCAATGGACATGGACTTACTTTAAAACAAATGGTCGAAATAAACCCTGGACTAACAGAAGATTCAGTTCTTCAAATTGGTCAAGAGGTTAACATTACCGTTTTCCAACCGTACATCCAAGTTCTTGTCGATAAACAATCACTTGTTAAAGAAGCCATTCCATATACTTCTCAAACAGTTGAAGATGCATCAAAGATGAAGGGTGACAATACTGTAAAGCAGCAAGGACAAAATGGAGAAAGACAAGCTACCTATCAAATTTCAGAACAAAGCGGTAAAACTATTAGTAAACAAGAAATAAGTTCAAATATATTATCACAGCCAGTTAATGAAGTAATTGTGAAGGGTACGAAGGTCGTTCCTTCTCGTGGTGACGGTACCTTTGCCTGGCCGACTGCAGGTGGATATATCTCAAGTCAAATGGGTTACCGCGATGGCAAGTTGCATAAAGGAATTGATATAGCGCGACCAAGTAATCCCACAATCAAAGCTGTAGACAATGGTGTTGTCGTATCTGCTGGATGGGATGGCGGTTATGGAAATAAAATCGTCATTGACCATCAAAATGGTTTCCGTACAGCGTATGGCCATCTTTCATCAATCGGTGTCCATGTTGGTCAAACCGTTTCAAAGGGTTCTAGCATAGGGGTAATGGGCTCTACAGGTGATTCTACTGGAACACATCTCCACTTCGAAGTTTATAAAAATGGAGCCTTGCAAAATCCGGTATCCTATCTTCGATAAAATAATCTATTAAGTCTCTAGACTCTTGCAGCTCTAGAGACTTTTTTGTATCCATTATTGCCAAGACATAATAGGGCACAATCACTTTATATATAAAAAGTAACATGGTAAAGTAAAATAGATAATCTATGTTCTTAGTCAAATTAAGATTAATCGCTTTTTACAGTAGTTCATTACATCCGCAATTAATACTAATTACCATACAAATCTATCTTTGCAATAACTAATTACAAGAGGTGAAAAGATATGGAAAATAAAAAAATACTAGTCGTAGATGATGAAAAGCCAATTGCTGATATCCTACAATTTAATTTAAAAAAAGAAGGGTATGAAGTTTATTGTGCTTACGACGGTAACCAAGCAATTGAAATGGTAAATCAGCTTATTCCTGACCTAATTCTTCTAGATATTATGCTTCCTCAAAAAGATGGAATGGAAGTTTGTCGAGAGGTTCGAAAAAAATATGAAATGCCCATTATCATGTTAACTGCAAAGGATTCTGAGATTGATAAAGTGCTTGGTCTTGAGTTTGGTGCAGATGATTATGTGACAAAACCCTTCAGTACGCGGGAATTAATTGCAAGGGTGAAAGCGAATCTAAGACGACACCAACAGGTTGCTGTGCAAATTGAAGAGGCTGAATCAAATTTAATTACAGTAGGTTCCCTCATTATTCATCCCGATGCTTACATTGTCTCAAAGCGTGGAGAAATGATTGAACTGACTCATCGAGAGTTTGAACTCTTGCATTATCTCGCAAAACACATTGGGCAGGTTATGACAAGAGAGCACTTACTACAAACCGTTTGGGGATATGATTATTTTGGTGATGTTCGCACCGTTGATGTGACCGTAAGGCGTCTACGTGAGAAAATTGAGGATAGTCCAAGTAACCCTGTTTGGATAGTAACTAGAAGGGGCGTCGGGTATTATTTACGAACTCCCGATCAGGATTAGGGTTGCTTTATGAGAAAGGTCGGCTTTTTTCGGTCTATCCATTTAAAATTTGTCATGATTTATGTATTACTTATATTAGTTGCCATGCAAGTAATTGGCGTCTATTTTGTTAAACAGCTTGAAGAAACGCTGTTAACTAATTTTAAAACCTCGATTAAAGAACGGGTAAACCTTCTAGCCTATAATATTGAAGAAGAAATGTCTAAAGACCGCGGAAGCGATGATCCTAAGGTGGAAGATGCAATAAACCGGATATTAAGGGACTTTTCTGCTGGTGATATTATGGAGGTTAGGGTTATTGAGTCGGGAAGCTTAAAAATATTAGGTACCTCAGAAATGAATAATATAGATCTTGTAGGCCAAAGAACTAATGATTTAATTGTAAAGCGATCCTTGGTGTTAGAAACTGAGCAGAGCTCTGTATTAATTGATCCGCAAACAGGGAAAAGGATTTGGGTCCTCTCTTCTCCAATTAAATCAAACCGTGAAGTAGAAGGTTCGATCTACTTAGTCGCTAAAATTGAAAATGTCTTTACACAAATGAAGGAGATAAACGATATTTTTATTTCCGGAACAGCAATCGCCTTAGCTATTACAGCTATTCTTGGGATTTTACTTGCCCAAACAGTAGCTAGGCCTATTTCAGATATGAGAAAACAGGCCTTAGCCATGGCCAGGGGTAATTTTTCCCGTAAAGTAAAGGTATATGGGTACGATGAAATTGGCCAATTAGCGATTACGTTTAATAATTTAACCAAGAAGATACAGGAAGCGCAAGCCACTACTGAAGGAGAGCGTCGAAAGCTGTCGTCCGTACTAGCTAACATGACGGATGGAGTAATTGCTACTGATCGCCGTGGTCGGGTCATTCTGATTAATGAACCTGCTGTGAAAATGCTGAGTGTTTCACGTGAAACAGTGCTCTCACAATCAATTGTTACGCTGCTCGGAATTGAAGAGAAATACGGATTTGAAGACCTACTGGAAGAACAGGATTCTGTCATTCTTGATTATAGTACTGATAAATCTCATTATATTTTGAGGGCTCACTTTTCGGTAATTCAAAAAGAAACAGGTTTTGTTAATGGACTCATTACCGTGTTACATGATATTACAGAGCAGGAAAAAATAGATATGGAACGGCGGGAATTTGTGGCGAATGTATCTCACGAGTTAAGAACGCCTTTAACGACTATGAGAAGTTATTTAGAAGCCTTAGCCGATGGAGCGTGGCAAGATGAGGAAATTGCACCTAATTTTCTTGAGGTAACACGAAATGAAACAGAGCGAATGATTCGACTTGTAAATGATCTATTGCAGCTATCCAAAATGGATAGTAAAGATTATAAAATAAAAAAAGAGTGGGTAGACTTTGTTGTTTATTTTGACCGGGTTATTGACCGGTTTGAATTGACAAAGGAGCAAAATGTCATCTTTAACCGAAAGCTTCCAAAACATGATATTTTTATCGAAATGGATGAGGATAAATTAACGCAGGTTCTCGATAATATTATTTCTAATGCACTTAAATACTCACCAGAAGGTGGACATGTGTCATTCACAATGGAAGAGCAAGAAGACCAAATATTCGTTAGTATCTCCGACGAAGGAGTTGGGATTCCAAAGAGTGATCTAGAGAAAATATTTGATCGATTTTATCGGGTAGATAAGGCAAGAACAAGGAAGCTTGGAGGAACCGGGCTAGGATTGGCAATTGCGAAGGAAGTTGTGAACGCCCACGGAGGAGAAATATGGGCATCAAGTGTTGAAGGACAGGGAACCACCATTTCCTTTACCCTTCCATACGACCGTTCATACGAGGATGATTGGACATGAAATATGAAAATATAAAATCTATCATCTTGACCATTCTTGTTGTAACAAGTGTAGTGTTAACTTGGAATCTTTGGACCTATCAGCCAAATTACGCAACGATGGAAAAGCCTAATTATATTCAGGAAGTAGCTTTAAGCGAAAAGAGAGAAATGGGAGAACTGATAAAACCTGTTAAGCTTCTCTACCATTTGAAGGATACCCATTTAGGGACAACAAATAGTGGCGATATTGAACATCTTCTTGAGAAGATGAAAACATGGGATTTTTATGATTTCAAAAATATTTCAGATCAAATCGGTAATATACCTGATTTTGTCCAAGAAAAAGGGAATTTAGAAATCATTTTTCCAGATACGGTACCAATTGAACTTTATAAAACTATGCTGGATATATCAGATAAAAAAGTTCCGAAATTTAAATTTAACCGGATTGTGATTGATTTAGAAAGCAGGAAAAAGGACGAAGGGGTGGTCTATTTTGTTAACTACGGAAATCCAAAATATCACCAAGTTTATGAACTTCATCTTAAATCAACTGAATTAAATAACTTTTATAATCAATTTTATGGTGATTCGAATCAACTAAGTCCATATTTCCCTTATCAGGTAACGGACGAGAGAACGCTATTTCTCCCAGAAAATAAAACCAATATTACGAGTTATAAATATTTTCTAGATCGGTTAGATCCTGAAAAGTTTAAAGAGGCCCTTTTTAATGATCCAAGCTATGTTCAAAGGAATGATATATTAAGTACCATTGAGTATACTGATGGATCAAGTATGTTGACGGTAAACAATGATTCCTTGATGCTTTTATATGTAAATCCCACAGAAGAAACGGATGTAATAGCCAATTCGAAGGATTTATTGAAAAAATCCATGGACTTTGTTAATACTCACGGTGGGTGGGCCGGGCCATATAAATTTGAATCAATCGACGAATTAAATCAAAAGATTGTTTATCGACTCTATGATAACAAGGGCTACCCAATCTTTAGCGGAACAGGCATGTCAGAAATTGATCTAGTTTGGGGCCAGCAGGAAATTAAAAAATATACCCGGCCAGTATTCGCTTTGGACGTACCTTTAAGAACAGAAACAACGGAAATGACTCTAAATACAGGTAATGAAGTGTTAGAAATTTTGAAAGCTAAAAAAGGTTTTAAGCCTGAGTTACTTGAGGATCTTGTGGTTGGGTATACAATGACAAAGGATCCGAAAGAGCCACAATTAATCAATCTAGAACCATCTTGGTTTTACAAATATAGTCACTCATGGGTCCGGATAACACCGGAGGAACTTGGAGGGATAAAAAATGGATTGGAGTAAAATCAAAACGATCTTTATTTTAACTTTCCTAGCTCTAGATATCTACTTACTCTATGAGTTCTTTAAATTACGTGATGCCAACAAATATGAGTTTATTACGGAAACCTCATTTGAAGATAAGCTTGCGGGTGATAAAATTAAATATGTAGAACTACCGAAAAATTTAGCTAAAGAAACATATGTAAGTGCAAAACCAAAGATATTTAAAAAAGATGATTTTGGTAAGATGAAGGGGCAAAGCTTCACAATTATTGATGGAACCTCGATGCAAGGAATTTTGGACGAGCCATTTCAATTAGGGAAGAGTTTTGAACTGTCAGAGCTTAATTCCTTTGTAAGGAGTAAGATTCCGTTTGGAGAACAATATGTTTATTTTAATAAAAATGAACAAGATCATACCATTGTTTTTTATCAACAATATTTAAATAAAACTTTTTATAAAAATATTAATGGTATGTTGACGCTCCATTTAAATGATGACAATGAAATCATATCGTATAAACACACATTGCTGGAAGGGATTGAATCGCTTTCAGAAAAACAGGAGGTCCTCCCTCCTATAAAGGCAATCGAGACTCTCTATGATAATGGAGTACTACAACCTAAGAGTAAAATCACAAAAGTCGAATTGGGTTTTTATACACTCGTTCAGTTAACAGAGTCGCAAGTGTTAACTCCAACTTGGCGATTTGTTGTAAATGACAAGGAAAATTTATTTGTTAATGCTTTTGAAGGAAAAATTATTCAGATATCAGATGACACAAAAAAATAATGGAGTGAATTAGATGTCTTTGCGTTTTAGTGTACTGGCAAGCGGAAGCACAGGAAATGCGATCTATGTGGAGACGGAGGAACATTCATTTTTAGTTGATGCAGGCTTTAGTGGCAAGCAAATGGAAGGGCTATTTGCGCAAATTGACCGCAAAATGGAGAATCTATCCGGTATATTAGTTACACATGAACATAGTGACCATGTCAAAGGAGTAGGCGTTCTTGCTCGAAGATATAAATTACCTATTTTTACAAATGAGAAAACTTGGCAAGCCATGGATAGATTAGTTGGCGAAATCCCATTGGAGCAAAAATTTATCTTTGGGATGGAATCCGTGAAAAGCTACGGTTCGCTACAAATAGAATCTTTTGGTGTTTCTCATGATGCAGCGGAACCAATGTTTTATGTGTTTCACCATGAAGGGAAAAAGTTAGTATTGATTACTGATACAGGTTATGTGAGTGACCGGGTGAAAGGTATCATTTCGAACGCTGACACTTATGTTTTTGAAAGTAATCATGATGTTCAGATGCTGCGGATGGGACATTACCCATGGAATACAAAACAACGGATATTAAGTGATGTCGGTCATGTTTCAAATGAAGACGCGGCTTTGGCTATGAGTGAGGTTGCTGGAGACCATACTAAAAGTATCTATCTGGCACACTTAAGCTTAGATAATAATATGAAAGACCTGGCACGAATGTCCGTTACCCAGACTTTACAATCTAGAGGATTAATAGTAGGTGAACAATTTAGTTTGTATGATACCGATCCAAAGATTCCTACGGCTTTAACTGCGGTTTAATGTTAATGGCAATTTGCTCTATTGTAAGGAAATGATGAACAATTTTGGACTAAACCTTTAACAAATTCGTAAGATTGCTTTGATTTGCTTGTATATATATATCAAGGTGGTCAATAGAGTATAATTATAATTATAAAGTCAGACTAATACTACCATAATTGATCTTACTAGAAAGGATGATGTCTATGGGCTATTATGATCAAGATGACCATGGTCGATATAAAGAACAAAAAAGAAACAAGGGCGGTTATTTCATTGCTAGTGCAGTTGGCGCGGTTTTAGGCGCATTATTATTAATAATTGCAATCCCTCAATTGTCGGACTTAGGGGTGCTCCCTTATAATGTATCTACAAATCATAACGTAACAAAGACAGATGGGAACAATCAAAAATCAATCCCTGAGACAACGTCTAATGTTAGTGTGGATGTAAATTCGCAAGTAACTGCTGCAGTTGAAAAAGCTGGTGGGGCGGTTGTGGGGGTAACAAATATTCAGGATACAGGATTTTGGTCAGAAGGCGGCAATAAAAGCCAAGAAGCTGGGACAGGATCTGGTGTAATTTACAAAGTGGATGGCGACAAAGCTTTTGTCGTAACAAACCACCATGTTGTAGAAGGCGCAAGTGATCTTGAGGTCACGCTTACAGATGGAACCAAATTAACAGCAAAGCTACGTGGAAGTGATGTATGGACAGACTTAGCTGTGTTAGAAGTTGAAGCAAAAAACATTAAAACAGTTGCCGAATTTGGAAACTCAGATAAACTTAAGGCAGGAGAACCTGCGATTGCGATTGGGAACCCGCTTGGTTCTACTTTTTCCGGATCGGTTACGCAAGGGATTATATCCGGTCTTCAGCGGACCATTCCGATTGATATAAACGAAGATGGTGTTGAGGATTGGCAATCGGAAGTGTTGCAGACAGATGCCGCGATTAACCCAGGAAATAGTGGCGGGGCACTTGTTAATATTGATGGACAAGTAATTGGGATTAATTCAATGAAAATAGCCCAAGAGTCTGTTGAAGGAATTGGGTTAGCCATTCCAATCAATTCTGCTAAACCAATTATTGAAGATCTCGAAAAGAACGGAGTAGTAAAACGACCATATATGGGAGTGGAATTACAATCCGTAAAAGAGATTGCAAAATACTATCAAGAAGAGGCTCTAAAGCTTCCGAAGGATATTAATTATGGGGTTGCTCTTCGGCAAGTTGTACCAAACTCACCAGCTGATCAAGCTAAAATGAAAGAGCTTGATGTTATTGTTGAGATGGATGGCGAAAAGATAGAGGATGTTATTGGGCTTAGAAAACACCTTTATAATAAGAAGAAAATTGGCGATCAAATGAAGATTAAATATTACCGGGACGGGAAGCTTCTTGAAACGACAATGAAACTTGGAAGCGAGTCATTATAGTTAGGATAGTGGTTAACCTAAAGGTAGGAGGCTCAACAGGGCCTGCTACCTTTTTTTTATGGCTGTGTTAAAGCTCAATGTTGATTTTTTGCACAATGTTGATTGGAGTGGAAGGCGCGAGACTCCTGCGGGAGCAGCGGGACAGGTGAGACCCCGCAGGCGCTTTAGCGCCGAGGAGGCTCACCGCCCGCCCCGCGGAAAGCGAAGCGCCTGGAATGGAAATCAACATTCTAGTTTAACAGAACCTTTTTAATAACATGTGGATAAGCTTTGAAGGCAGTTTCATTAAATTAGTGTAATATTAAAATTGTAGATAATAAGGAATTAGTTATCAATGTGCTAGATAAATTGTGGATAACGAAGGAAAGGATTGAAGAAAATGATTTATTGCTGTGAGGAACATGTGGAATTAGCGTTAGATGTGATGGTGGATGACTACGAAATAGCGCCCAAATTGGAGAAACTTGTGGAGCCAGAAAAGATATCCACAACCTGTGAATATTGCGAAAAACCTGCTGTATATATGGTGGCGAACGAGTGATCCCATACAAGATGTGGATAAAAAATGTGGGTATGTGGATAACTTCTGTGGATATCTTGTTCTTAAACTGTTTGTAAAGTGGGGGTAACTGTGAATATATTAATTATTACCGTTGGAAAGCTGAAAGAAAAGTACTTGAAACAAGGAATAGATGAATTTGTTAAACGAATGTCTAGTTATGCAAAACTAGATATGATTGAAGTAGCTGATGAGAAAGCGCCTGAAGAATTGAGTTTAGCGGAAATGGACCAGGTGAAGCAAAAAGAAGGTGAACGGATATTAAATAAGATCCCCCAGGATACATATGTTATTGCTTTGGCTATCGATGGAAGAATGAAATCTTCCGAGGAACTGGCTGAGGACTTGGATAAGCTTGCGACCTACGGGAAAAGCAAAATTGCCTTCGTTATTGGCGGGTCTTTAGGTTTAAGTGATGAGGTCCTCAAACGAGCGAACGAAAAATTGTCCTTTTCTAGAATGACCTTCCCCCATCAACTTATGCGCCTCATACTTGTTGAACAAATTTATCGGGCATACAGAATTAATCGGGGTGAACCATACCATAAATAGAGGCAGTTTAAAACATCGGTTCAACTTTAGACAAGGATGAGCATAAAAAGGCAAGGTCGTGTCCGAAGTCGTGAGAACTTCGGACAAGGAAGGGCCGAAAAGGCAAGGTCGTGTCCGAAGTCGAGTCAAGTTCAGACAAGGAAGAGCCAAAATGGCAAGATGGTGTCCGAAGTCGTGTGAACTTCAGACAAGGAAGAGCCAGAATGGCAAGGTCGTGTCCGAAGTCGTGCCAAGTTCGGACAAGGAAGGGCCAAAACTGCAAAGTGGTGTCCGAATTCGAGCAAACTTTGAACAGGATAAAGCTAAATAGGAGTAATCGTGTTGGAAAAAATACCAAATTTCTATCAGAACAAAGATTATATATAATAAGAATCACTCGTTTTTCCAAAGGACTGAAAGTTTTTCTTTAATACCCTGCAAAATGTTCTTTTGGTTAAATCGATGTTGCACCAATCATAGATATTTGTAGTAGTTATCTTTCGTTCAGGAAATAGCAACTGGAATTCCCTCACATTTCGTAGAATAGCATCTTCGACCGTTTCATGACCCCCACACTTTCCGCAAACAAAGAGATGGTTTTGTAAATAAATCAAAAAGGAACTACAAAATTTACAATAAGGTGCCTTTTTTAGCTGCTCATATTGATAGTTTGGCACCTGTGTAAATGGGTTTTTAGTTTGATGTAATGAAATTAATTGTTGGGCTAACTTTTTTTTGCCATCATCCAACGTTGATGATGTATCATTTATACTTTTTAAAAACCGGTTCACCTGATTGGGAAGAATAATGGGTTGGTCCACTTGCGCGTTGTATAAAGTGAATTCAGGGTTAATAAAAATAATGGTGGCTTCAACGAGGTAATTAAACTTGAGGTCTTGGAGTAGCTGGCGGAATAGTGATGCGCTTTTGTTTAATTGATTGGATTTTTATATTCATGACCGGTTTTAACGAGGAAAAATCTGTCCCTTTCCAGGCAAAAGTCCCCTTCAAAATTTTTTACATCCAACAGACGAATGACTTCTTGCGAAACAAGCGTTGTATCAATTTGGAAATGGGAATTTTTTACTTTAAGCAGCAAGTCATTGATGGTGTATCTTTCTTCTTGAAGACTTTCTACCATTCGGTCAAATTTCACCTCACCCTCATAACCTTTTTCTAGGTTGTAATAATGAGACCTTTCTTCATATGTTAACTCCATCCGTGTGTTTAAAGATCGCATTTTTAATAATTCATCTGATTCTGTTCTACTTTTAAGTATCATAGGCCACTTCCTTTCTAAGCCTATTTTATATAAAAACCGGACAGAGGAGTGTGAATTTTCCGTTAAATATTTACAGGGATTTTTGTTGAAGTCACAAGAGAATATTGTCCTACATAGCGACTGAGGACATTAGTGTTACAAGGAAAATTGTAACTTAGAAACTAACCTCCTAAGATAAATCATCTACTATATCAATAACTTCCCTTATATCTTTTAATTTAAGTACATCTGCTATGCGCTCTACATGACCAAAGTTAAAACTTTGTCCTCCTTTGTTTGCGAATTCATTTAATGCTTCATACTCGATTTTCGCCAGTTTTGAAAGATCTTTAAGTGATATACCCTCACTCTCACAAAGCTCATTAATTTTAACAACAATCTTCTTTTTCATTTTGACTCCCTCTACTTCTTACCTATGATTCCCTTATAGAAATACGATTAAAGAGAACGTGGTACTCTTATAAGCAACATTATATCCTTTTGGACAATTTCCTAAAAGAAGCTTTTTAACTTAATAAAAAAGCTGCCGGTTAAACAGGTGGGGTGAACCATACCATAAATAGAGGCAGTTTTTTATACGAAATTACTGCTCGATAGTATTGCCAAAATATATTTAATTGTCCCCCTCAAACTACATTTGAGGGTATTTTTTTTAAGTACCCCACCTTTTCACAGAAATAAATAAATTTCTTCAAAAAAATATTTTTAGAGTGGTTAGAGACAATATTGAATAAAAATCTCTTGTTTGTGACGTTGCGTAACGTAATAAAATAAATCCAGAGGGGGCAGGGGTATGAGTAACGGGAAAGATAAATTTCTGACAGTAGGCGAACTTGCTCGAAAAGGCGGAGTAACTGTTCGTACTTTGCAATATTACGATAAAATAAATCTCTTAGTTCCAAGTGAATACAGTGAAGGAGGGAGGCGAATGTACAGCAGGCGGGATATTATCCGTTTACAGCAGATAGTCTTTTTAAAGTCTCTGGGCTTCACATTAGAGGAAATAAGAGACAAAATACTGCCGACGGAAACAGCTGCAGAATTGAAACAAATGTTTATCAGGCAAAAAGGAATACTGCTTGAGCAAATTGCTCATATTCAAGAAACAGTAAATGATATGAGTAAAATAATTGATGAAATAAAACCGGACAATGAAATTGATATTGATAGGCTATTTATTATTGTACGGGCAATTCAGAAGGGAAATCCATATTCGTTTATGTTTCGATACATTAGTAATACTCACTTGGAGAATTTGGTTCAATATATTGAAAGTGAAGAAGCAGCAGATGAACTAAATGAAAAATTCCAATCATTTTATAAAGAAATCGTTGAATTATGCAGTCAGAATGAAAAACCAGAGGGCATAAAAGGGCAAGAGGTGGCAAGTAGATGGTGGAATCTAATGATGACATGGACGAAGGGGGATACTACTCTTTTCCAAGACTTGACTGAAGTTATTAAAGATCAGCAAAATTGGTCGTCAGATGCCAAGGAGTTGAATGAGGACACAATGTTATTTTTAAGGCGGGCAATCATTACTTATTTAAAAAGTAATAATTATTCATTTAGGAAAGGGAGCGAATGACATGATGATGAAAAAGACAGGCATATTGTCAGTCCCGGGAGCCATTCTTTTCTATGAGGTGCGTGGTTCAGGCCCATTACTTTTACTGATCCATGGAGGAAATAGCGATGCCAACGTTTTTACCAGTATGGCTGAACATCTTGCAGATCAGTACACAGTTATAACCTATGACCGCCGCGGTCATTCACACAGCAAACTTGTCAATTCAGCGGAAGACTACCGGGTGGAGACACACAGTGACGATGCGTTTCGTTTATTAACTGAACTGGCAAATGAACCGGTTTATGTATTCGGAAGCAGTTCCGGAGCTGTCATCGGACTTGATCTGGCCATCCGTCATCCTGAACAGATAAGTATGCTGATTGCACACGAGCCGCCTTTAACTCATCTTTTATCTGGCGATGTGCAGCGCAAGGCAAAGGAAATCCAAGAAAATCTAGAGAAAACCAGCCTTAGTGAAGGTGTTATTCCGGCTATTAAGCAATTTGCAACAGTATTGGGTATGGAAAACGCAAACCATTCTCAAAGCCGGTTGAGTGCTGAGCAATTAGAATACATGCTCAGCAACATGAGGTATTTTGTGATGCATGAAGCCCCAGTAATCAGACGCCACATGTTGGATCTAGAAAGCCTGAAATCTGCCATGAAGTCTGCATCAATGCGAATCCTTATCGGCAGTGGCAGTTCTTCAGGAAATTCCTTTCCTTGTCTTTGTGCCTTGGCACTGGCCGAAAAATTGGGATTAGAAAATGTAGAGTTTCCCGGTAATCATTTGGGCTACGTAAATCACAGTAAGGAATTCGCCGGGAGATTGCATAAAGCATTGGAAAAAAAATCATTAAATAGGAGTATAAATTTAAAAAAGGATTTGATAAGATGGCTCAAAAAGAACAAATAAATCCGCATATTTATGGAATGCAGGCAAAGTTAGTAAAAAAATTGATAATAAATTGGCTATTTCCACTACTATTGTACTTGCTATTACGTACTTTTTTTTCTAATGACACCATTCCTCTTGCCATTGCAGGCATCATCCCGGCCATTTGGACAATTATTCTGTGGCTGTGGCGCCGCCAAATTAACTGGATTGGGTTATTCGCAATCATTGGTCTCTTTATCGCCATTGTTGTATCTGCATTATCTGGAGGTAGTTCTTTGCCTTTGAAGCTTTATCACCCGTTGATTGCTGGTATTGCTGGATTTATTTTTTTAATCTCTGTCATTATAAAAAGGCCATTGCTGACACTGTTACTAAGGAAATTCAGGGTTGGGGACCCAGAAAGATTTAATAATCCCTCTATCAATAAAAAAGTAACACTTGTGACTGGGGTAATTGGAGCGATCCTGTTAGCGGATGCACTTATTCATATAATAATAGCGTTAACTTTAACTACAGGTACCTATCTTTTTATGTCACGAGTTGTGACGATTGCATTCCTGGTTATATTGTATTTTGCCTCCAAGTGGGTAATGAGACGCAAGTGATGGAGTAACTGAAAAAACTGCCTCTTAAATAGGTGTGGTGAACCGTACCATAAATAGAGGCAGTTTTTAACCGGTTTAGGTAATTTTTATTAAAGTGACATTCTTGGTAATTCCGATTTAGTGGTACCAAAAAGGTAATTATATTTTAAAAGCGGAGCCCGCTTTTTATACATAGGCTCCGTTATATACAATTCTTATTTTGCCCCTATGTTCTTCTAAATAATGTTGTGATCCAGTGACTTAACTAGAATCATTAACATAATGGAGAAGTGGTAAGCGTACAAAAATCTTATGCTTAAAGATATTATCTTGAGTATTCACCCATAAAGGTTTTTAACTTCATAGCAATTTGTTCCGGTGCTTGCTCATCAGGAGCATTATGGATAAGTCCATCAATGGCCATTAACAGATGATTTGGGATAAAATTAGCCAACTCTTTAGCCGATAAAATTAAATAATCAGTGGTTTTTGTACCATGCATAATTAATGTTGGAACCGAAATTTTTTTGAATCGTTTAAATCCAGTATCCCAATTCATGACAACACGGAATTCATCAGGTATTGTTTTCAAAAGTTGGATATTTTCCTCCCATTCGTCTCCTTTTGCCATTATTTTAAAAAATATTTTTAATAGTGGCTTTGGAAGTTTTCCAATAAAACCTCCCATTTGCATTCCTTTAAGAAAGGTTACGCTGGCTCCTATAAAATCATTTTGTTCCAATTCCTTTTCAAATTGGGGCAGCCAATCTGTTGGACAATAGGAAATAAGGGGTGGTTCATAGACTGCCAGCCTTTTTAAAGGATAGTCAATAGCAGTATTTAGAGAGCTAAGGGCTCCAAAGCTATGCCCAAACAAAAGCTGAATATCATGTTGTCTTAAAATGGAATGGATATCATCAATTTCCTTTTGAAAATTATAGTCTTCATCCCTTGGTCCGCTTAGATTGCGTCCTCTTCTATCCATTATATATACAGTAAAGTCATTGACTAAATGTTTGGCGAGCTCGAGGTAATGCTGGGAGGCACGAAATCCACCATGAACAATTAATAATCCCGGACCGCGTCCGAAGTATTTATAGCTGATATTCGTTCCATCCTTTGAAACAACTGAACCATTCTTAATAGTATCATTTTCTATAGTCACGTCATTCTCTCCCTAAATATAATTTTCGAGCCCCAAATTTTTTAATTCAACAGAAATCTGTTGATAAATTTTATTTAATGACATAATAAGCTGATCTTTTTCTTCCTCATTGAGATTTTGGAAAAAGATTCGATCCTGTTCAATTCTTGTTTGATGCAATTTTTCATGATCTACATAAATTTTTCTGCCAATATCAGTTAGTTTGAAGTAAATTTCTTTCTTGTTTTCAGGTTTTTGATACTTTTCAATTGCGCCATCTTCAAGCAGCTTTTTTGTAGTTTTACTAATTGCACCCCGGGTGACCCTATACGCATTGGATAATCTAGTAACATTAGAATCAGGATTTATCCCAATAAAATCAATGCAGTGAACCTCTAAAAATGTATTTTCTGACATAAATCTATATTTCTTTTCCTCGATCTCTTTTATTAGTTGGTGTCTTTCAGACACTCGGTTAAGTATCAAACTGAGTTCCTTTTCCTTAGTCATAAAGTCCTCCGTAATATTGTTGAATTAGTAAACAAAATACATTATACCGATTATTGTTTACTAATTCAACAAAATAGAAAAAAGGTGATTGCGGATATGAATTTTGCTGAGAGGTTTTATTTTTATTGGGTGTTATTCTTTTGTTATTAAAACTTGGTATTCTTTTTTTAAATAGATTTACTGCATTAGATATTAAATCCTTAAGAAAATCTTAAGAAATCTCTCCATAAAGTCCTAAGATTTATCCTTTAAAATAAATCACATCAGTAAAAGGGTGTTATCAGGAGAGGAGAGTTTTTTGGATAATAATCACAAATCCTTGTTATTTTTACAAACTTTTTCTCCGGCATTTGTTTATGTTTGCCGAAAGGGTATCATTATCTTAAAGCGGATTATCAAGCGGACATAAGAATATCCGATTCAGGCAGGGGAGTGTGCTTTTATGAACATTTTGGTTTGTGATGATGATAAAGCAATTGTTGATGCAATAGGAATTTACTTGGAAAACGAGGGTTTTTCAATTTTTAAAGCTGCTAACGGACTTGAGGCGATTGAACTCATCGGGGATCAGGAGATTCATCTGATTATCATGGATATTATGATGCCAAAGATGGATGGTATAAGAGCAACGATGAGGATTAGAGAAGATAATAACATACCATTGATTATGCTTTCAGCCAAATCTGAGGATTACGACAAAATCTTAGGCTTAAATATAGGAGCAGATGACTATATTACCAAGCCTTTTAATCCCTTGGAGCTAATCGCAAGGGTTAAATCGCAGCTGAGAAGGTATACAACATTAGGAAGTCTTGAAACCAACAGTCATCTATATCAGACAGGGGGACTCGTAATCGATGATGAAAGTAAAAACATCACCGTCGATGGAGAGGCGGTCCACCTTACACCAGTACAATATAAGATCTTAAAATTTCTAACTGCTAATGCCGGAAGAGTATTCTCCATCGAAGAGATTTATGAGAAAGTATGGAATGAACCGTCCTTTAGTCCGGAAAATACTGTAACCGTTCATATAAGAAAAATTAGAGAAAAAATTGAAATCAATCCGAAAGAGCCTAAATATTTAAAGGTGGTGTGGGGAATTGGATATAAGGTTGAAAAAATTTAGCCATTCTATTACAACAAAACTAATTGTTTTTTTTATAATGATTGCAAGTTTTTCAGGTGCTCTAAAAGCCATTGTGGATATAATTGTGGTGAATGATGGGGATGTTAAAATCGTTTTTGAAGATAGCTTCTTTCACAGTAAGTCATTTGTGAGGGAGAGTGAAAATCTTGTGGGCGACCTTACTGGACTGATGGGAAAATATAAGAGTGAAGAACATATTTTAACGGGTGGAACTATCGACAAGAAAGAATTAGGATTTGAAGAACAGAACTTATATTCAGAGTATGGAGATTCAAATGGATTTAGCCCAAATTTAAGTGAAAAGGAAAACTATGAAAAGTTCAAAATAGATTATGCCGAAGAAATAGCCAATTTAAAGGATAAGCTGATAAATGAGGATATAAGAGTATTCAATTTGCTTTTGCAAAATATTAAAGAGGTTAAAGACCCTTTGTTTTATGCTAGTGATGGTGTAAAGGTTTATACGAATACCTCGAAGTCGGAAAAAGATCGATTTAAAACTTATCCATCCTATATGGTGTTTGATGGATATAAAAGGGAGATATATCCTAAGGAAATAGAAAAAAATGAATACCTGGATCGGATTACTGAGCAGATAAATAGATTGGATCCGAAGAGTCAGGTGGTTTACATTGCTTTTACGGACGATTATTTACATTCAAAAATCACAGAGTGGAAGGAAAATAAAGCAAAGGCCACAAAAAGCTTATATAGTTTACTCGGTTTTTTAGCAGGATTTATCCTTTCATTTACTTATCTTGTACTTGTGAGCGGTAGGAAGTCATTTAAGGATGAAGAACTTGATCTGCACCCAGTTGATAAATTATATGTTGATTTGAACATTGTATTATGTGCTGGGTTTCTAACGCTTTGGTCTGTCATGTCTGCCGAGATAGGTTTTCCACACGTCACTAAATGGGTAGTTTTGATTACAATCCCAATTATTGTAGCTGTGTTTGCGCTCGTATTCTCACTAGTGAGACATATGAAGAATAAAACGTTTTTCAAGCATACATTAATCTATCAAATCATTTATAAGGTTGTTCAATTTGTAAGAAATGTCTATGAAAGCGGTAGTATCGGGGTAAAGACAGTCCTCATAGTTATTGGATATCCAATCGTTATTGCGTTAATGTTCCCAATCACCATTGGGTTTGCGGGCTGGCTTACTTTTAAGAAAGTCCAGTCATTTATTGCTATAAGAGATGGGGTAAAAAGAATAAAAGGTGGAGATATCAACCACAGCATCGATGCCGGTAAAAAGGGAGAATTCTCAAGTCTCGCTGCTGATATTAACAGCATCACAGATGGGCTGAAGAATGCAGTGGATAGTGAGCTAAAAAGTGAGCGGTTAAAAACGGAACTTATTACTAATGTATCACATGATATACGAACGCCTTTAACCTCCATCATCACTTATGTTGATTTATTAAAAGGGGAAAAAGATCCTTCGAGGGTAAAAGAATATATTGAAGTCTTGGATCAAAAGTCCAAGAGGCTAAAGATCCTGACGGATGATTTATTTGAAGCGGCAAAGGCTTCCAGCGGAAATATTCCGGTCCATTTTGAGCGAATTGATATTGTTTCGTTAATTACTCAGGGGCTGGGGGAAGTAAGCGAAAGGATTGAAGAATTGGGGTTGGAGTTTAGGTTCAATCAACCTAATGATAAGATCTATATTGAAGCTGATGGAAAATTATTGTGGAGATCCATTGAAAACGTCTTATCCAATATCTTTAAATATGCTCTAAAAGGGTCAAGAGTTTATATTGATATTGAAGATTTAGGTAAAGAAGCCAAGCTTACCTTCAAGAACATTTCGGCTTACGAGTTAAATATTTCAGAAGATGAATTAATGGAGCGGTTTAAAAGGGGCGATGAATCAAGATCCAGTCAAGGTAGTGGATTGGGGCTTTCCATTGCGAAAAGCCTGATTGAGAATCAAAATGGGAAATTTATGATTCAAATTGATGGGGATTTATTTAAGTCCATGATCTATATGCCTAAAAATAGTAATGTGTGATAGATGAATACGGAACTTTTTAGCCTGTTCCACGTGAAACAAATAGAGAACTTAGAGTAAGAAAGAAAAATAAGCAAGACAAGATATGTCATTAATAATATCTTGTCTTGCTTATCTATTTATATATATCATATCACCAAACCTGATGAAACCGTCCAATAACGGATTGAGTGGAAATGACAGTAACAAAGGAATGTGGATCTGTATTTTTAACAATTTTTTTCAATCTCGGTAATTCCCCTTTTACAGTGACACAAAGTAAAACTGTTTTGTCCGCATGAGTATAGCCACCATTTGCTTGCCACATCGTGGTTCCACGATGTAAATTCAAGTTGATTTCCTGATTAACTTCCTCGCCTTTATTGGTAATGATTAATACAGATACACGATTAACATTATTTAAAATGACATCATACATTTTCATGGAAGTAAACATCGAAATAATGGTGTACAAGGCTATTTCACTATTAAAAATAAATCCCGAAGCGATTACAATGCTCACATTTACAGCCAGATTGGCTTTTCCAACGGAAATATTTGAGTGTTTGGCAACTATTCTGGAGACAATGTCAAGCCCGCCTTGTGAGCCTCCTCTTCTTAAAACAATCCCACTTCCAACTCCGTTAAGTGTTCCGCCAAAAATAGCAGCCAGTAGAATATTGTCCGTCCATAAATGTTGAACGGGAATAATAAATAAAAAAGTAGATAATAATGTGATCGAAAAAATCGTGTATATACTAAATTTCCTTCCTAAATATTTATAGCCTAACATCATTAAAGGAATATTTAATATAAAATAGAAAAATCCTACGTTGATTGGAAAAAAGTGATGAATGAATTGGGAAATACCTGTTACCCCACCAGCTAATAGTCCCGACGGTCTAGTCAACATATTAAGAGCCACAGCAGAAATTGCTGTACCAATACTGACTATAAATAAATCTAACAAAGTAGATACACTTTTTCCTTCTGAAATTGACATTTGAATATACCTCTTTTGAACAATATTGAAATTTATTCTATCCAATATCAAACCTGATATGCTTTATTTTCTTTATAGGCAAATAATATTTTATTCAGAAATCACTTCAATCATCTTTCCAAAAAGGAATTAAATAAAAATTCAAATAAGCAATTCGTACTCGATTTGATTATACCAACTACAGTAATAATAACAAGCGCCCTTATTTTCTGGTTAGGAGGATAAAAGCATGTTCGCACTCTTGAAAATCCCATTTCAAATAAAAGGCCAATGAGCGGACCCCTTCCACATATTAGTCTTAATAAAATAAATAAGTTATTTGCAAATATTATTCTAAAATAGAATAGAAATTTGATAGAATGAAAAAATATAAAAATTTTAGTTTGAGGTGAATTGTTTGAATAGATTAACCAATAGAGAAATCATGTTTCTTGGATTTATGTTATTTTCAATGTTATTTGGTGCAGGGAATTTAATTTTCCCAGCCTATTTAGGGCAGGCTGCTGGAGAAAATGTATGGCAAGCAGTAATTGGATTTATTATTTCAGATGCGGGTCTTGCTGTATTAGCTTTTATAGCTATTGCAAAATCAGGAACTTTCGATACTTTAGTAAATAGAGTTAATCCTACTTTTGCTTTACTTTTTCCAATGGCCATTTATTTGTCAATAGGACCTGGGCTTGCCATTCCACGTGCAGGCAGCCTTGCTTATGAAATGGGGGTAAAGCCCTTTTTACCAATTACGATCGAGTCTTCGCCAATCGGACTTTTGGTATATACAGTAGTATTTTTTTGTATCGTCTTTTGGTTTGCAAAATCGCCATCTAAATTAGTAGACAGATTCGGGAAGATTTTAACTCCTTCTTTATTAGTATTAATTTTCATTATTTTTATCAAAGCTTTATTTACTGATCTACCTGGTTTTAAAGAGGCTTCATTAGCTTATAAAGAGAATCCAATTTCACTGGGATTCTTAGATGGGTATCAAACGATGGATGCCATTGGCGCATTAATTTACGGAATAATATTTACCAATATTTTTAAAGGTGAAAAAATCACCCAGAAAACATTACAAGTTAAATATTTGACAATATTTGGACTCATCTGTGGTCTACTGTTAACCTTTTGTTATTTAATTATTGCGTACCTAGGAGCGCAAGCTTCGATCGATGGAAAAGTAGATAACGGTGCAATTGTATTAAGTACTGTATTACATCAATTGTTTGGAACAAGTGGAACGATTGTTTTAGGATTAATTTTTACATTAGCTTGTTTAAGTGTTTGTATAGGATTAATCACATCATGTGCTCAATATTTTTCGGGCATTTTCCCAAAATTATCTTATATAAAATGGGCCATCCTATTATGCCTGGTCAGTGGTTTTGTAGCAAATCTTGGTCTATCTCAAATATTAAAAGTATCTGTTCCGGTGCTAGGCTTAGTGTATCCAATGGCCATTACCTTAATTATTTTGGGTCTTATACATGACCGATTACCTTATAATCAACGTCCAGTATATGTTATGACC
>CAURFY010000004.1:0-25800 GCA_963524115.1 uncultured Bacillus sp. | reverse complement strand
TAACGCTTTCCCGCACTGAGGTCAGGCACCTCTTTTGATGATTCATCTGTCATGAATGCTGTTTCCTTATGACCATCCGTTCGTTCCCCATTAGGAATACGAATAAAAATGCTAAGATGGATGGGACTAACGCCCACATAAATGTATGGACAATTGAATCTGACAAGGAACTAATGATTTTATTTAATATTTCTGCTGGAATCTGGCCTCTGGCCCCCCCAGACAGAATCGAATTCGCATTACCATGGCCACTACCGACCGGCATTTTCCCACCCATCCCTGCAAAAGTTGAATCAAGTTGGCGAGTGAAATCATTTTTTTGAATCATCCCAAAGATGGTGATACCAACTGTCATCCCCAGTGAACGGAGAAAATTACTGGTTGAAGAGGCAGATCCCCGCTGCGTCACATCGAAGTGATGAATGGCCGACATACCCAAAACGGAAAATGAAAACCCGACTCCAAATCCCACAATCGTCATATAAAATGTCAGCAGTCCTCTACTCGTTTCTGGACTAACCGTACTCAATAAAATAAAACCGACAATCGTAATAACACCCGATAAAAACATGATATTTCTATAGCTCAATTTCGTCGTCAAGAACCCACCCAACTGAGCGGTCACAACTGATCCGAGCATCATCGGAAGCAACACTAATCCGGAATTAGTCGCGGTTCCCCCATACACTCCTTGTACAAAAATAGGAATATATACAGTCGCCGACATAAACGCCGCCCCATAAAACAAAGCAACAATCGTACTTCCAGCAAATAACCGGTTTGAAAACATCTTAAATGAAATAATCGGGTCCTGTACTTTTGTTTCTACGAATAGGAATAAGCCTAAAAATACTACAAAACCTGTAAACAGACCTAAAATAACCGAGGAATTCCAATCATATTTTTGGCCACCTAATTCTAATGCAAACATCAAACATACCACTGCCCCAACGAGAAGTCCGGCCCCCCACCAATCAATTTTCTGCTTTTGATGGACCGGTGATTCTTTATAGAACACAACGATAAATAAAAGAGCTAAGATCCCCAGTGGTAAATTAATATAAAACACCCAATGCCAGCTTAAATGATCGGTAATATAGGCTCCCAACAACGGACCAAAAATACTGGATAAACCAAAAACCGCTCCAAATAAACCGCCCATTTTCCCTCTTTTTTCAACTGGAAAAATATCAAAAATAATCGTAAAGGCAATTGGAATGAGCGCACCCCCGCCAATTCCTTGGATTGCCCGATATATGCTTAGTTGAAGGATACTATCAGCTGTTCCGCACAGTGCAGACCCTGTCATAAAAAGAACCAAGCCAAATATAAAAAACCGCTTTCGCCCATACATATCTGCTAACTTACCAAAAATTTGCATACCTGCCATTTCTGCAACCATATAGGCAGACACGACACAATCAAAGCTGTCCAGTCCACCGAGTTCTCCCACTATCGTTCCCATAGCCGTAACGACGATCGTATTATCCATTGATGCCATTAAAATGCCTAGCATTAAACCAGCTACGACCCAACCTAATTTCTGATCATCTCCTGTCAAATCCTCCACCCCTTATCCTACTTTTTTATGTTGTTTCACACGAGCATTAACATCTACCGTAAAGTCCTCTTGATACTCCACAAGCCCAATCTCGCATCCAACCCCAATATGGACTCGATTTCCTCTTACGACCTCTGCCCTAGTGTTTTCCAGATGAATTTCATCACCCTCTATCACCCGAGCTTCAAGACTGCCGTTTCCTGTAAAAAAGGGGAAAAATCCGAGCTTTCTTTTCACAACAATCTTTTCTCCACCAATCTCGTCTGCCGTACTTGTTCCAAAGCGTGGGCTTAGCTTAATAATTCCTGCATTTAACAAACCCGAGATTTCAAATGCACCAGTTGATTGGAAGACTTCAAATTCCGCGTCACCTTTAACCGACAGTGATCCTTTAATATCTACTTCTTCACCGGAAAAACGATCGCCCAAATCAAGGGTTCCCCAAACCTTGGTTCTCTTGATATCTCCAGTTCCCCCGACTGCAGTTGTGCCAAAAACCTTCATCTCATCAACAACGAGGTTGCCAATTATATCCACCTCTCCAAAAACATCAAACCTCCTCGCTTTTCCATTTTTTAAAATACTACTAGTTCCATATGTTTTAAATACTTCACATTCAAAATCAGATGTAATGGTTCCTTCTCCTCTAATTTTGATTTTATTAAAAAAACCTCCACCATAACTTCCCGAACCATTTATGATAAGGTTGTGTGTTTCATTCATCTTCACTACCTCGTTTCTTTGTTATAATTGAATGTTTTTCTTTACTATTCCGTTATTCTCTATTTGAAATGATTCTTTATATTCAACCAAGTCTATTTCACAATTCTCACCTATGATTATATGATTACCTCGGACAATTCTTGCCTTCGTATTTTCAATTTCAATGTGGTCTCCTTCAATTAAATCCGTTTCCAATTTAACTGGGTACACAACTTTTATTAGTTCTAGTAATAAATTCTTCTTTTGTCTAACTCGTATTGTCTGGCCACCTATCTCGCCCGCTTTACAGCTACCCGAAGTATGAATTTCAATGTTTTCAGCGCTTAGTAAACCATCGACAACAAAATGTCCTTCTGCTTTAAAGGTTTCAACTTCACAATCGCCGCCAACAAAAAGACTGCCCTGTACCTTTAATTCTTCTCCCTTAATGTTTCCTCCTACAGAGCCTCTTCCCTTCACAACCATTTTTGTAATGACGGCATTGCCACTAACCAAAGCCCTTCCTTCAATAACGAAATCCTTGCTTGTAATATCTCCGATTATTTTACCGTTTCCACTAATTTTTGTTTTTTCACTTTTTATATCTCCGTTAACAGTACCTGTTCCATTGCATTTAAAATAACTACAATCCAACTGACCATTTACAGTCCCTTTCCCGCTAATGACCGCTTGTTGGAACCTACCTCCATTAGAGGTACCAAAACCATTGATGATTAAATCTCCTTGCTTTTCGATACTCATTTTTTCAGCCTCCATTACACTAGCTTTGTTTTTAATTCATCTATAAACGTATTAATCGATACTCGTACGACTACCTTTGTTCCCTCTTCGAACAGAATGCTTTCGGCATTTGAGACGATTAAACATGATGAAATTCCAAATTTACGAATGAGAATTAATTCGGTTTCTTTTTGTTTTGTCCTATCCCCATGATCATTAAAAAGTTGAATGATCATTTTTCCTTCTTCTAAATGAATCTCACCAGATTGAAGTAGATTTTCGAGAATAAACAAATGCAAAATGATTCCAAAGGAAAATTCCTGAACTTCTCCTGCTTGTTCCTGGTATAAGTTAACTACCGCAGCTGAAACAATGTTTCGTTCTAGTAGAGCTTGTTTTGTTAAACGTAAATTGGAAACGGATGGTGAAAACATATCTGCAAGCTCATCAAGAGATAGGTTTTCCTTCATCATCTGAATTCGATCAATCCTTTCTAACATTTTTTCTTTTGGAAAAAACGTTTCCTGTCCAGTAAAAGTCGACTTTCTGATAAACCATTCTTCAGGTATTAAGTTTTTTCGCTTCCATCTATACAACTGCCCATAAGATATGCCGGTCAAATCTAATAAATCTTTTTTAGAAATTAATTCATTACTCATAAGATTAACTCCCTTCGTTAAAAACAGTGTAACATAACACTGTTACGTTGTAAAGATAGAACAAAGGTACTTTCCAAGATATATTTATTCCCCCATTTCAACGCGTTAACGCAAAAAAAGGTGCCTGACCCCCGGTGCGGTACTGCGTTACCGCACCGGGGATCAGGCACCAATCTACACATTCGTGTTATTTAGTTGCCGCATATAGTGGTAAGATTTTTAAATTACTTGCGAACTCTTGACTATGTTTACGACTCACTTTCCTTTCAGCAATCCTTTGTTTCGCTGTATTAAATAGCATAATCTCCTCTTCGGTTTGAGGCACGACTTCAGGTACACGAATAGGCTTACCATTATCATCTAATGCCACAAACGTAAGAAATGAAGTAGCTGCAAGACGGCGTTCTCCTGTTCTCAAATCTTCTGCAACAATCTTAACAAATACCTCCATCGAGGATTTTCCAACTGTAGTAACATATGATTCGAGACATACAGAATCCTGAGGGCGAATCGGCATTAAGAAATCTACAGAATCCGTTGAGGCGGTAACCACTTCAGCTCTTGAATGCCTTGCAGCTGATATTGAAGCAACATCATCAATGTAGCTCATGAGCTTGCCACCATAAAGTGTATTATGGTTATTTGTATCTACTGGGAAAACGCGACTCGTCTTAATCACCAGTGATTCTTTACAATATTTACGGTTAACTTCCTCCATTTTTTCCACTCCTAGATATAATAATAACTATGTATTCCCATAATTATATCTCAATAACTTAAAAATTCAAACAATACCCATCCCTTTCTCTGTTTGCTTTAACGCGTTGTTTTAAAACAAGATGCATGACCTCCAGTACGTTATTGCGTTAGAATACTGGGGTCAGGCATCTTGTTTATTTTCTATTTCTCGGATAATAGATGTATATAATTCTTAAATACTGAATAACAATGACAATCATGATTCCAATTAAGAAAAAGTGGTATGCATGAAGTTGTACTCCAATATGCAAAAAGAAAATGCCAACTACATTCACAACAGTTGCTACTAAAAGGGTTATATATTTCCCTAGACCACTTCCCTTAGCCTTAGCTAATAAAAGGATTAAACAAATAATGGCACCTAACATAAAAAAATAGGTATATATCTTTATCATTTCAGCTGAAAAAACTGTGGTTTCAAACACCTGTTTTTTATAAACTAAAAATCTTGCAACCCCCATTTTTTCTGACGATAAGTACTCCAATATTAATGGAAACATGATACTTACCAATTGAATAAATGTAAGCACACTATGGAAAAAGATAGCTCTTATATTTTTCATGATTCATCGTTCTCCTATTTCTGTTAGAAAAAGACAATACTAACTTAGTATTGTCTTTCTGTAAATTATTTACTATTAGGTTTTCCAGTTTCAACAGGATTGGAAGGATCCATACTCCATTCATTCCAACCGCCATCATATAAGGAAATATTTTTTAAACCTAAAACATCTGCATAGAACAATACTTCCGCTGCTCTCCAGCCCGTTCCACAATAGAAAGCAAGCTGATTATCAAGATTAATCCCGTCTTTTGTCCACATCGCCTTAATCTCTGCACCATTTCTCATTGTGTTATCGATGTTTCTAAAATCTTCAAGATTACTATTATCAGAACCAGCATGTCCCCAAACAGAACCAGCAGGGCGACCTTTTGGTTTTATATAATCATAACCTGAAGTTTTTCCAATAAATTCATCCCAGCTTCTAATATCAACTAATGTACTAGTTTTATTTTTATCAGCAAGAATCTTCTTTGCCTCAGGTAAATCAACTATATAATCTGGATTTACAGGCACCTTAGCTCCAAAAGAAGCGACAGAATCTTTTTGGTTTTCCTTTGTTTCCACTTTATAGCTGGCATTAGTCCAAGCTTTATATCCGCCATTTACAACCCTAACATCTTTAACACCCATATATTTCAGGATTACAGCTACACGATAAGCCGGCATTGAATCGCTTCCGTAAAGGATAACGGTTGTGTCTGTTGTGATCCCATTTTTCAAAGCAAACTTTTCAAGCTCTTCATCTTTTAGGCGGTTCCATACAGGACCTTCTTCTACTTCATCTGTATTAATATGAACTGCCCCTGGAATATGGCCTTGTTTATATTCCTTTGCTTCATCGCCCCAGCTAGCTTCAAAAATCTTAAATGCTTTGTCGTTATTGTTGTTATCGATTACATCATTGACCCATGATACTGGAACAAGCATTTTGTAATTCGGATAGCTTTCCATCGCCAAATCTTTATTTGCTGCCCAATCCTTTACATCATATTGATATATATTTTCAAAGCCCTTTTTCTTTAATAAATCTGCTACTTGCTTAGCATCTTTTTTGTTTGCATCATAAAGGACAATATTTTTATCTTTAGTTATTTCTTTATCTTTCAATATTTTTTCTAATTTCTTATTGTTTTTATCTTTATCTACATTAAGCCAATCTGCAGAGAAATCAACGGCACCTTTAATATGTCCACCTCTATTGACACCATCAAGCTTCCAACCATTAAAAGCATCATTTGCTCTTGTATCAACGATGACCCAGTCCGACTTTCCAATTTTACCCTTCAAATCGTCCGTACTAATACTTTTGATTTCTGCTGATGTCTGTTTTTCTGCCTTCCCTTCCTTGCTTGTTTTTTCATTATTAGAACAAGCAGACAGTACAAGGAAACTACTTAATAATAAAAATAAAATTAATAAGCTTTTTCTATTAATCTTCATGTTGTCTTTCCCCCTAAATTAATCTCTCACTTACCTATTACATACTGTTACAGTATAAGGAAAAATTATACTAATATAAATTCAATTTATCCATAGATGAGATTAATCATTATCTATTATTCCGATATATATAACTCTTGAAAATAGTGAGCCAGATCCTTTTGTTATGAACCAATATATTCCAACCCTCATATTGTATAATGCATTTGTTTTTGTTAAGAAAGGAGAACTATAAAAATGTACGTTCACCCTTATTATTTTTCCCCCACTTACATTCCTAACAACTGCGCCTACGATACCTATAAAAATGACCCTCGCCTACGAGTTTTTCCAATTGTTAATACGAAAGTATTTTCAAGTTCTGTCCATTCTTTTCGATTTTTAATGGCGCAAGGGAGTATTTTATTAGATAAGTTGGCAGAATCATCCTTTGAAACAAAAATTATGAATGCTGCTCAACAAGGAAAACAAAGTTATGTAGATAATTTAATCAAATCAATCGGTCTAAAAGTTCCAGTCACTACGCAATATTCTCCATCTGGAGTGACATTCATATTACACTCACAAACTAACTGCTGCTCCTTATCTGCCTCTATGAAATGGGGAACCTAACTTTTAGTTAACCTCTCCTCATACGTTAATGTAAAAAAAGGTGCCTGACCCCCGCTGCGTTAAAGGATTAACACAGCAGGGACCATGCACCTTTTATTGTCTGATCTCATCGACTAGTTTCTCTGCAACACGCCTATACATATTACTGATATTTACAAGTGAAGTGATGAGTAATATTTTTTCAAGATATTCATGATTTTTATCATCCAATTTTACCACTTCTTCTTTAACTTCCTCAGCTCGATTGGATAGGTCTCCCCTAAAGTTCTTAACATTTTGTTCACACAAGTTTAAATAGCTACGGTAAAAAGACTCCAATTCAAAATCCTCAAGAGATACTTTTTCATTGATACCTTCTAGGGACAATTTTATATCATTGATGGATAAGGCCCCTTTCAATTGATATATTAGGCTTATCAGAATGATATGTTCCTTTGAATATTTCTTATTTTTAATCGGGAAAAACAGTTTTCCTTTAGCATAATTGTTAATCATTGTCTTTGTTAAAATCTTTTCATCTTCATTTCGTTTCGAATCGCTGTAAGTACTCTCAAAAAACTGAATTACCTGGTCCATGTACAAATCAATATTAGGGATGTCTTCTAATCCGATATTCTTTTCTATACCCAACATTTCTACCATTTTGCTTAGGTTTTCCATAAAAGTACCTCTATCTTCTATTTATTAAGTCTATTATAGCGTAATCTAATAATTAATTAAATATTGACTACATCATACGGTGTGTATATTATTATAAGTAGTAATTAAAACTACATGTTGAGATACAAGGAGGGACTTAAATGAATACTTATATACGGGAACCAATAAATGGTCTAACCCATTTTGCTGGAGCAATTTTATCATTTATTGGATTGCTTGCAATGGTTATAAAAGCGTCACTTACGACAGGTTCACCACTAGCTATCGCTGCTGTAACCATTTTTGGAATAAGCATGATTCTTCTTTATTCCGCATCTGCCACATACCATATGGTAATTGCCAAAGATAAAGTAATTGCATTTCTTAGACGATTAGATCACTCGATGATTTTTATATTAATTGCTGGAACGTACACACCATTTTGCTTAATCAGTTTAAATGGTGTAACAGGATGGGTTTTATTTTCAATCATAGCTGCCACTGCCGTTTTCGGGATTATTTTTAAAATGGTTTGGTTCCATTGTCCAAGGTGGCTTTCCACTGCACTTTATATCATTATGGGCTGGATGATTGTGTTTGTCATTTCACCGCTTGCAGGAAGCATTGATTCGATGGGAGTTTTTCTCTTAGCCCTTGGTGGTATACTTTACACTATCGGCGGGGTGATTTATGCTACTAAGCCAAAATTTTTACAATCAAAATTTATGGGATTCCATGAAATCTTCCATATATTCATCATGCTAGGAACTATGGCACATTTTCTATCCGTATTCCTGTATGTAATTTAGCCTATTTAAGAGGGGGACTGCCAACTAGCACATTACCACTTTAAAGTGCCGGGGGTCAGGCACCCACTCATTTAGTACCGCATCACCGCATTGGAGGAATGGTTCCAATTTGGTGATGTTTTTCTTTTTTACACGACTTCTCCCCTTATACGCTTTACAATCCGAGTATCATTGACTATATTTAATTTATTAGTCACCTCCTTATCGAATGATAAGGAACTTTTTGTGAATGGAGGGGCTCTAATGAATTCCACCAAAACCATACAGGATGGGGAAAAAACCGGTATTGATTCTATAGATACATACACGACGATTGTCAGGACCTCGAGGAAACTGTTTATGGAATTTGGCTACCGGGGTATTTCTACCAGACAGATTGCCGATGCCTGTGGGATTACGCAACCTGCTTTATACCACCATTTTAAAAATAAGCAATCCCTTTACCTTGAAGTGATTCATCAGTCTCTTTTTCAAACAAAAGAGGCGCTTACGCGAATAAATAGTACCACCTCTAACCTAGATAAACGGCTGACCCAACTTTCGTGTTATATGATGAAAAATTTTCAAGAGGATATTACCCAGATGTTCCATGATATTTCCCATGAATTTAATCAAGAGCAACAGCAAATGCTTCACCAATTATGGAAAAAAAGCTTTTTGCTTCCGGTTGAAAAAATGATTGAAGACGGAGTTACTAGTGGGCAAATCAAGAACATGTGTGAACTTGATACAACGACTACTGATTTAGCCTTTCTAATCCTAAATCTCATCAAAACGACTTTGCCCCCTTCCTATTTTAGGACTCAATCAGAAACGGAACAGCAGCAGATAATAGAAAAGAAGGCAAAGTTCATGGTCTATATTCTTCTTAATGGTATCGGAGCATAAATTTATTTATCAGATAATAGATTTTCTTTTTACATCTCGCTTATCACTCGATAAGACAAACGTATTGGAGCTGAAGTTGAATGAAAATACCTTTTGAAAAATTGGGAGCAATAGTTAGTGGCAAAAGTGGTCGCTGGGTAACGTTACTCGTCTGGATTCTTATTGCAATAGCCTTGAATTTCTCCCTGCCCCAAGCGAGTACACAGAAAAATGATCGAGCAGCAAACTTAGAAAGTACTACACCGTCTCAGCAAGCTCAGCGGCTAATCGACAAAGAATTTTCCACAGGAACGGGCACGCCTGCACTGTTAACCTGGTATAGAGCCACAGGATTAACCGATGAAGATTTAACGTACATACAAACCTTATCAAAGGAAATGTTTGAGAACCCTGTTAAGCACCAGGAAAGTGTAGCTCCTTTCCACAAGATGCCATTACCCGTTCTAAAGAGTCAAGTCTCAAAAGACGGAACCACATTTATCCTACCCGTCACTTTTAAAGGAAATACCGGAGCAGATGAAATCGGAGTTGGATTAGATCAAATACAAAAAAACATTAAGGATATTTTTCCAAATAACCCTTTAAAAACAAAAATTGACGACAAAACAAAAATGGCCGTTCGGATCACTGGACCGGCTGGAATCGCAGTCGATTCAAAACATCTATTTAGCCAAGGGGACCTTTCTCTGTTATTTGGAACAGTAACCATTGTCCTTATCCTCTTGCTCGTCATTTACCGTTCCCCAATCTTAGCCCTAATTCCATTAATAGGGGTTGGCATTGCCTACGGAGTTATTAGCCCACTTCTAGGTGCAATTGGGGAAAACGGGTTGGCGGAGTTTGACTCCCAAGCATTATCTATCATGACCGTACTATTATTTGGAGCCGGAACGGACTATTGTCTCTTCTTAATTGCTCGCTATCGAAGCTTCCTTGAAAAAGAAAAAGATAAATTCGTTGCCATAAAGCTTGCTTTAGGAGGTTCATTTGGGGCTATTGCCATGAGTGGATTAACCGTTGTTTTCTCGCTTTTTGTATTATTGCTAGCCAAATATGGGGCCGTCCATCGTTTTGCTATCCCTTTTAGCTTATCCATATTAATTATGATGGTGGCTAGTCTTACCCTTGTCCCAGCTTTATTAAGTATTCTCGGAAGAGCTTCTTTCTACCCGTTTATCCCCCGGACTCCAGAAATGAAAAAGGATCGGGCATTAAAAAAGGGAAAAGAATTCCCAATTGAGAATCCGAAAGAAGGCTTTGGTTTACGGCTTGGTGGACTCATTATCAAGCATCCTTGGATGGTTATGATTATAACAGTTGCCTTCTTAAGTGTTTTTGCCATATTTTCGTCAAAAATTGTATACACATATGATACTCTGTCTTCTTTTCCTAAGGATATGCCCTCCCGTGAAGGTTTTGCCTTAATTTCTGATCACTATAACCCTGGTGAATTGGCACCTGTAAGAGTGATTGTTCAAACAGATGGAAAAGATCTTAAACTGATGGAATCGCTGAAAAATCTTTCGTATATAGAAGCGGTCTCCACACCTGAACAGGGGGAAAAGGATAAAGGTCTTGTAAGCTATCAAGTCCAATTAAATACAAATCCCTATTCTAATAAGGCAATGGAGCGAATTCCTGATTTACGCAAAGCTGTCGAAGGGACATTGAAAAATGAGGGAATTACTCAGCCTTCCAAAAAGGTGTGGATCGGCGGGTTAACAGCTGAACAATATGACACCAAGATGGTTACTGACAAAGACAGTTCTATTATCATCCCAACCATTATCATTCTAATCGGTCTTCTGCTGCTAGTGTACCTTCGTTCAGTAACTGCAACGGCTTATTTAATCGGAACCGTGTTATTATCATACTTTAGTGCACTCGGTCTCGGTTGGGTAATTTTACATTATCTATTCAATGTTAATGCCATTCAAGGATTCATCCCTCTTTATGCCTTTGTGTTTATTGTGGCATTAGGGGAGGATTACAATATTTTCATGGTTTCAACCATTTGGAAAAAGAGCAGAAAATTGCCGCTTGCTCAAGCAGTAAAACAAGGTGTCGCTGAATCTGGGTCAGTCATCACATCGGCTGGATTAATTTTAGCAGCAACATTTACTGTCTTAACAACGATGCCTATTCAAGTTCTCGTTCACTTTGGAACGATTACAGCGATAGGAGTTTTATTAGACACCTTTATCGTCCGTCCATTTTTAGTACCTGCCATCACTGTTTTACTAGGAAAATGGGTCTTCTGGCCTTCCAAAAGAAATATAGCTCAACACAAAGGCTTAGGAAAATAAAACCGCACCTAAATCCCGACGCGTTAATACGTTACTATAATTAATGGTGCCTGACCCCCGGTGCGTTAAAGCGTTACTGCACCAGGTGTCAGGCACTTTTAATTTTTTATGTTTTTAGATCGACTAGTTTATCATCACCTATTTGCGGGATTTTCTTGATTGTAACGAAAATTGCGCCAATCCATATCGCTGCAATGACTGCATATAAATATGGGTAACTTGACGTATTCTCAACCCATGTATTTACTCCAGACGCCCTGTCCTCAAAGCCAATAATATATCTTACTATATTCCGGTTAAACACATATGATTAATTAATGTAATCTCTATATTAACACCACTCTACATTAACGTGTTAACAAAAAAATGGTGCCTGACCCCCAGGTGATTAACGCTTTAATGCGCTACCCAAGGAGTCAAGCACCTCTTTAATTATCTACCTACCAAGTCCATTTTGTGATTGATAGTAACATGAGAGTTGCAGCTGCTAATGCAATATTTTTCAAAAATTGAGCCTTCTCGCCCGCTTTTGCAGTTTGATCATCCACACTCCAGAAATTATGCATCGTGAATGCAGAAACGACTAGGAAAGCAGTCAATAAGTAAAGGCCCCATTCAATCCAGTAATCCGCGAGGATACTAATCCCCCCACCTAAAAGTATTAGACCAGTAATAATTACTGACAGTCCTGTCATTGGAATACCTTTATAAGACGCATACTGCTTCATACCTTGATACTGGATAAAATGATTTAAACCTGAATAAGCAAAATAAAGACCAAATATTGCACGACCAATTAACCAAGCCCAATCCATAAAGCCATCACCCTTCCTTAAGATAAGTGACTTACGTACTATAAATATATTCATACCTCGTTACTATATTCCTATGACTGTATCAAAAAATAGCACCTTGCCACTTTTTCCCTGTAACGCTTTAACAGACGAAGCGGTGCCTGACCCCCGGCGTGGTAACGCTTTAACGCGATGTCCAGTGCAGGAACCGCTAAACAAAAAAAGCAGAATCCGATTGTTTATATACGATCGGATTCTGCTATGTGTTAGGTAGGGATTCGGGTTCCAACCAAGCTTGCGACCATTTTTCTAACTCTTTCATAAAAGGCTCTAACGATTGTCCTTTTTCTGTTAAAGAGTATTCTATTCGGACTGGTGTCTCGGAAAAGACTTCTCGTTTCACAATTCCTTCATTTTCCAAATTCTTCAACCGCTCTGACAGAAGCCTTCCACTGATTCCAATTGCTGTTTCGATCGAGCAAAATCGTTGAGGGCCAGAAAGTAGTTGGTAAATAACAAGTCCCGTCCATCGTTGACTCATGATACTTATTGCCTTTTCAAACCGAGGGCAAATTAGCGAATTGTTCATTTTCAATCACTCCTACACCATATTATATCCTATTATTATTAATAATTGTATTATTATTTACAATCAACTTACTTGACATAAGCTAATTACAAAAATATAATTTACTTACATAAAGTAACCAAATAACCTACCGCCAAATCGACTACCAAACCAACGAACTTCCTTCAATCTAAACTAGACCAGTAATCGCAATATAAAAGGAATATGCGGGAACAAACAAATTATTACTTAAAAGGAGCGAAAAATATTATGGGATTTCACCAACAACCACATCTATTTGTTAGTCAAGTCGGTATAAATGTTGAAAATATAGAGCGATCTCTAAATTTTTATCAGAACACCATCGGTTTTCAAGTACTAGAGCAATCAGCAAAAAGGGCGGTCTTAACAGCGGATGGGCACACTCCCTTATTATCAATTGAACAACCAGACCACGTACTACCAAAGCAGCACCGAACAACTGGCTTATATCACTTTGCCCTATTATTACCTAACCGATCTGAATTAGGTAAAACCTTGCTTCATTTCATCCAAATGGGATACCCGTTACAAGGGGCATCTGACCATCTCGTTAGCGAGGCAATATATTTAACAGACCCCGATGGTAATGGAATTGAGATTTATTCCGACCGACCAGCTTCTACCTGGAACTGGGATAACACGAGTGTGATGATGTCCACTGAACCATTGGATGCAGAAAGCCTACTAGCCGCGGGAAAAGGTGCACCTTGGGACGGACTCCCTACTGGAACTTTAATGGGGCACCTCCATCTCCACGTATCTGAATTACCTAAAACAGAAGAATTTTATATAAAAGGACTAGGATTTGAGGTCGTAAACAGATACGGCGAGCAGGCATTGTTTATTTCTAGCGGTGGTTACCATCACCATATTGGGTTAAACACTTGGAATGGTATCGGTGCACCTTCACCTTTACAAAATAGCGTTGGTATAGCATCGTACTCGCTGGTTTTTCCAAACGTGGCGGCAAGGGAAAAAGTAATCATGCGGTTACAAGGAATAGGTGCTTTTGTAAAAGAGGAAAAGGGCGTTTTTATAACGGAAGATCCTTCTAAAAATCGTATTCAGCTTTTGGTTTAAAAATAGATACAAGCAAGGCAAATTAAGCATACAGCCCTTAGCCGCTGTATGCTTAACTCTTTTATGCCAAATCCTCCAGAACTCCCGAACCAGTTCAAAAAATACTACCATTAAACAAAGCATACAGCGAGTCACTCGCTGTATGCTTTCCTTTATCCTTAGTCCTCATCTTTTATGTCTAAATCCTCTGGAATCGGTTCATTCAAAATTTCCTCCACGAGTGATTTGTACTTTTCTCATTGTTTAAGGTGAGTATTGAATTGTTCCTTATAAATTAAATACTGCTCACCATCATGGAGCGTACGAATTTTTCTCTGCTGGATCAGACTCTCGACTTGAGCTTCTGCTATATTTAAATATTCAGCTGTTTCTTTTACGGTAAGGTACATGTTCATTGTCCTTTCTGATCAATCCTTTTAACAGTCATTCCAACTTCACTTTAAAATAAGCTTAGCTACTGCCTCGCAATGCATCGTTTGCGGGAACATATCAACCGGCTGCACTTCAACCGTCTTGTAACCCCCGTCCTCGAGAAAACGCAAGTCCCTTGCTAAAGTAGCCGGGTTACAAGAAACATAGACCACTTTCTTTGGCTTCATTTCAATAATTGTTTGCAATAAAGCTTCGTCGCAACCTTTACGCGGCGGGTCAACTACCAGCACATCAGCCCGTACGCCCGACTCATACCACTGTGGGATCACCGTCTCAGATTCACCAACAGCAAATTCGGCATTTACAATTCCGTTTAACTCCGCATTACGCTTCGCGTCTTCAATTGCCTCAGGAACAATTTCAACTCCGTAAACCTTTCTAGCCTTTTGGGCTAAAAATAACGAGATGGTCCCAATTCCACAATAGGCATCGATCACTGTTTCTTCGCCAGACAAATCCGCATATTCCAGGGCTTTACCGTACAGTACTTTCGTCTGGTCTGGATTTACTTGATAAAAAGAACGAGATGAAATCGCAAATTTTATTTCACCGATATAATCGTAGATGACTTCCTCACCCCAAAGGACCTCGGATTCATCACCCATAATCACGTTTGTTTTCTTAGCATTCACGTTCAAAATCACTGACTTCAGGCCAGCAACCTTCTCGACTATTTCCTTCACGATTTTATTTTTATTTGGTAAATCGCTCGTCCTTGCAACGAGTACGACCATAACTTCCTTGGTTACAAGACCATAACGAACCATTATGTGTCGCAGTGTCCCCTTATGTTTTGCTTCATCATAAGCACGCACACCATAACGACCGCAAATCTCTTTCACAATTTGGACTACTTCATCGTTTTTTTCCTGTTGGATCAGGCAGGTCTTCATATCAATTATTTGATGGGTTCGTTGCTGATAAAATCCACCTATTAATCCGCCTTCCTGCTCACCAATTGGAACTTGAGCTTTATTGCGGTAGCGCCACGGCTCCTCCATGCCGATAACAGGATGAACCTTTACATTTCCAAGCTTTCCAATACGAGTTAATACTTCACGAACTTGCTTTTCCTTCGCATACATTTGTCCTTCATAGCTAAGGTGCTGCAGTTGGCATCCTCCGCATTCCTTATAAATGGGACAGAGTGGCTCCACTCGGTACGGACTTTTTTCAATAATCTCTATTAATCGTCCAAACCCATAGCCTTTATTAACCTTGGTTACTTTTATTTTAGCCTTTTCACCTGGAAGTGCGTTGGCTACGAATAACGGGTAGCCCTCCACCTTGGCAACACCGGCCCCATCATGAGTTAGGTCTATGAAATCAACCTCTATATAATCATTTTTTTGAACTGGTAATGTTATACTCATCATTTTCTTCCTTTGCTCGTTCTTTTGACTAGCAAAATTGTATCACAAAGCAGTTCAGATTGCTAAAAGCAGTAGTATCATTCCTGCAAATCTTGACACAAAAGGTAACTTGTTTCGAGAATTGTCTAATTGTTTTTCTTTTCAAACATTTATAAAGTAGATATGATGAAAACAATCAATTTTCCATACCTCTTTCCCTAGGAGTGAGCTACATTGAAGTTGAAGACTGGTGGTTTTCTCCCATTTATTTTACTAATTATTTTTCTCACGTTCTCACTCTGTCAACTCCACCACCCCACAGCATCGCATCAGCTTCAAGACAGTAATAAGATCGTTGTGAATGATAAAGTAGACGAAGCACCTCTGTTTAAGGATGAGGAGAAAAAGAAAACTCATCTATACACGATACAAGCAATCAGCTTCAACATTTCAGTAGTCCACTACGTTCTCATCACCATGCTGTTATCCTTCTGTTTCATAAAGTTGACGTTTTTTTCCCTGCCTGTCTTCTATCAATCGAATTACGTGATCGCCCTTCCTTGATTTTTTATTCTAAAAATAAGAAATGAAGGAGGAGTCACTATGTTGGTCCGTTATATTATGATTGCTGCCTTTTCCTTTACTGCGACAAGCTTAGTTTGTTTTCAGGGAATCGAGATTTTCCACGCATTTCTTGATTTTTTTAGAACAAAATAATCCCTATTTAAGTGGGGCAACATTAAAAGGCTGACCGGGAATCAAAGTCCCGCTCAGCCTCCTTTATTTCTTCATAAATCTAACAATACTCAAGATTTCCTCAAGATACTCAGTCTATCTCGGGTATAATTAAAACCCACTATTTACGAATCGGTCATCGCATTTACCTTTTCACGGACCTCTTCTATATTACGAATCTTGTTATTCCAGCAATTTTGGCTTAAATCAACTGGATATTCTGCAGGATTCATTGGTCGCTTATATTCCTCCCAGAGCATCGCCAGATTTTCCTTCAAATAATCACGAGCTTCTTCAAGATTCGGAATATCATAGACAAGCTTCCCATTCACAAATATATCCTGATGCAGTTCCTTAGTAACAAAATTAGTAACATATTTACTGATATAAGTATGAGTTGGATGGAACATTTTTAACCGCTTTTCTGCTTCAGGGTTTTCTCCCTCCAATGTGATATAATCCCCTTCAGAGTGATGGTTAATTTTATTAATAATTCGATAAACCTTTTTAGGACCTGGTGTCGTTACTTTTTCAGGATTTGAAGAAACTTTGATTGTGTCTACCATATTGCCCTGATTATCTTCAATAGAGACAATTTTATATACTGCACCAAGAGCTGCTTGGTCAAAAGCTGTGATTAACTTAGTGCCAACACCCCAACTATCTATTTTAGCCCCTTGAGCCTTTAGGTTCAAAATTGTATATTCATCAAGATCACTTGAGGCAACTATTTTTGTATCTTTAAAACCGGCCTCATCCAGCATCTTCCGTGCTTCCTTTGAAAGGAAGGCGAGGTCGCCACTGTCTAAGCGAATTGCCGCAAAATTAATTTGATCGCCTAGTTCTTTTGCAACTTTAATCGCAGTTGGAACGCCTAAATGGAGCGTATCATATGTATCCACTAAAAATACACAATCTTTATGAGAGCGAGCGTATTTATGAAAAGCTATGTATTCATCCCTATACGCCTGAACCATTGAGTGAGCATGCGTTCCTGCGACTGGTATACCAAACATCTTTCCAGCGCGGACATTGCTAGTAGAATCAAATCCTGCTAAATAGGTTGCTCTAGTGCCCCAGATAGCCGCATCCATTTCTTGTGCTCTTCTAGTACCAAATTCCATAGCAACCCCGTCACCAATAACTTGTTTAATCCTTGAAGCTTTCGTAGCAATCAAAGTTTGATAGTTAATAATATTTAACAGTGCCGTTTCGAGAAGTTGTGCTTCTGCAAGCGGTGCGTCAACACGGAGAATAGGCTCATTTCCAAACACTAATTCCCCCTCTCTCATTGCCCGAATCGTACCAGTGAAACGCATGCTTCTTAAGTATTCAAGAAAGTCATCTTTATAGCCTACTTCATTTTTCAAATAATCAATGTCGCTATCAGTAAAACGAAAGCTTTGCAAATATTGAATCGCCCGATCAAGACCAGCAAAAACGCCATACCCATTGCCAAACGGTAGTTTTCGAAAAGATAAATCAAATATCGCCTTGCGATTATGAACTCCATCCCGCCAATACGTTTCAACCATATTTATCTGATAAAGGTCGGTATGAAGGGTAAAGCTATCATCCTCATAACTGTGTTTCATTTCATTTCCCCCTGAACGGACTCTTTTCAACAGTATAACCCATAGGAAAACTGGCTAGTCCTTAATAGTATTCAAACTTATTAAAGGAAGCATTTATAAGAAAAAGTACAAGGTACCTAGAGCTAGACACTTATTTAAGTTCAAAATTAATGTGATGCATGATTATCTATTGAAAAAATGATATAAGTAATTTTCAACGTAAAAAAGGCCGCTCAATTACAAGAGCGAACCCGCTTATTAAGCCTTACTAGTGCTTTCCAAACGATCTGGTCGGTCTTCAGGACGGATTTCATCGATAGGTACAAAAACCTCTAAATGGCGATATAAATTTGTAAATTCGGCAGGTGATAATCCTCCAAATTCACCATCTAGATTTAACTGCACAACTCCAGTTGAATTGACCTTAATATGATTTGCTTGCGTGTAAATCACACTCGGATCATTAACATGTTCGCCCCGAATTGCTAAGGTCGCAATCCGAATAAAATCAGCAAGATTTGCCTTTTTTAATATTAATAAAGAGAACAAGCCGTCATTGATGGAAGCATCTGGAGATAACTTTTCAAAACCGCCAACGGAATTGGTTAGCCCAACTAAAAAGAGCATAACCTCTCCTTCAAATAACTTTCCATCATATTCAATACTGACTTCAGAGGACCGAATGGAAGGAAGCATTTCCATACCTTTTAAATAATAGGCAAGCTGTCCAAGCATCGTTTTCAGCCTACTTGGGACCTCATAGGTAAGCTCGGTAATTCGCCCACCTCCGGCTATGTTGATAAAATATCTGTCATTCATTTTCCCAATATCAACAGGAATCGTATCACCTTTTACAATGATATCAGTAGCTCCCATTACATCACGGGAAATATGAAGTGCTCTAGCAAAGTCATTCGTCGTACCAACCGGAATGATTCCCAGCCTTGGTCTGTACTCCTGCTCTGCCAATCCGTTAACTACCTCATTAATCGTTCCATCTCCACCTGCAGCAATAACTAAGTCATATTTACGCTCCACTGCAAGGCGGGCTGCATCAATTGCATCACCGGCACCAGTTGTAGCATGGCAAGAGGTTTCGTAGCCGGCATTCTCAAGTTTTCTTAATACTTCCGCAAGATGCTTTTTAAACAGTTCTCGGCCGGAAGTAGGATTATAAATGATTCTTGCTCGTTTCATATCCATCATCCTATTTTAAAATAATTCACTTCCTAGAATAGCATAAAAGGAAAGGAAATACCCAATTTCTAGATAGTCAAATCCAAATTTTATTGAAATCACCTGACGATTTAAAAAAACAACCAGCTGAACTCTAAAATTCAACTGGTTGGTTTTTCCCTTATTTAACCATCATACTTTGATCAATCGGCAGCTCGATGGTGAATTTTGTCCCTTTACCTAATTCACTTTGAACAGATATTTTTCCATTCAACGCTTTGATATTACTATATACCACCATCATGCCTAAGCCTGTACCCTTTTCTTTTGATGAAAAATACGGCTCTCCCAAACGTTTAATTTGCTCTTCGCTCATTCCAATTCCGCCATCTTCAATTGTGATCCTATACATAGAATTACATACGTCTGTATTAATATGAATAAATCCACCATTTGGCATGGCCTCAATGCAGTTTTTTAAAATATTAAGGATGCTTTGATTGAATTTTTGTTTCTCACCAATCATAAAACATTCTGTCTCTATCTTAACGATGAATTGCACCGACTTCATTTTGGCAAATGGTGCCATCACCTCAATGATACTTTTTAATTCATTGGCTATCGCTAATGATTCTTTTTTTTCCAACGAAGGTTTGGCAAAGGTTAAGTAATCGGAAATGATGTCGACCGCCCGATCAATTTCCTTAATCGAGATGTTTATAAACTCCTTTTGGTTCTTTTCAGTTATCCCATTCTCACTTAAAAGCTGTAAAAAGCCACGTGTAACAGTAAGTGGATTCCTAATTTCATGAGAAACGGAGGCAGCCAAATGACTGACAATCTCCATTTTTTCAGCTTGAAAAAGCTTATCCCTCATCTTTTTATTTCTTATCATAACTTCGATAAAATATACTGATAAACAAAGAACACCCATTTGGATTATATAGATGATCAGTTGCATGACTGATAAATTGATAACATTATCCATACCCGTCAGCATAATAAATATGATGATTGAAAGGATAAAACTTAACAGAGATAACATCATGCTATAAACATATTTACCCTGTCTCGAAGCACCTGAGTACTTTTTAGAAATTAAAAAAAGTACGAGCAGAATGACACTGTTCTCCATCAATGCCCCAACTGCTCCAATGCCTCCCATTAAAAAGCGGGTTGTTATAAGGAGAATATAAATACCGGTTCCTACAGTGGGCCCACCGTATAAAAAACCGATAATCATTGGTATTTGTCTAAGATCAAAATGATACTCAGAACCCAATTTTATCGGAGTGATTATACACAGCACAACGACAACAGCAGCAAGGAGAAAGACAACAAGCCCTTTTGCTTTCTTAGAAATCGGTCTCTCAATTACAAATAGTTGATAAATTAATAGGCTAATTACAACATAAAAAATATTACTAAGGATGATGGGAAACATATTCACACTAATCATTTTTGGGTCCCCGTTCGTGATGTCAAAGTTTAAATACAATATTCTAGAATAATAACATAAACAAAGTGATTTTTCCTAGCACCCCAGACAAAAGGGGCATTTTTCAGTGAAACTGACGCAAAAAAACTGAGCTGATGGGAATACCATCAGCTCAGTGTTATTACCGTTTATTAATTTCTGTTACTAAAAGTTTATTGACCATTTGTGGATTGGCCTGCCCTTTTGTCGCTTTCATGATTTGTCCAACTAAGAAACCGACTGCCTTCTGTTTACCATTTTTAAAATCATCAATTGATTGAGGATTTGCATCTAGAATTTCAGAAATAATTTTTAGAAGAGCACCCTCATCTGAAATCTGGACAAGTCCTTTATCTTTAACAATTTGCTCTGCATTTCCACCGTTTTCGATTAGCTCTTTGAAAACCGTTTTTGCGATTTTGGAAGAAATCGTCCCATCAACAATTAGCTTAATCATTCCGGCAAGTCCTTCAGGAGTTAAAGCAACTTCATGAAGTTCCTTCCCTTCCGCTTTTAAAAAGGCAGAGACCTCACCCATGATCCAGTTTGATGCCTGTTTCGCATCAGCACCCGCGCTCACGGTCGCATCAAAGAAATCAGACATCTCCTTTGTTACGGTTAGAACGGCTGCATCATAAACAGGTAATCCTAATTCCTCAATATATCGTTTTTGACGCTGATCTGGAAGCTCAGGGATTTCTGCACGAATTCGGGCTTTCCAGTCTTCATCAATAAAAATGTCTGGTAGATCTGGTTCAGGAAAATAACGATAATCATCCGATCCTTCTTTTATACGCATGAGCAGTGTTGCACTAGTTGCTTCATCAAAGCGGCGTGTTTCCTGCTCAATTACTCCACCAGCTCGAACGACTTCACGTTGCCGCTTTTCTTCATATTCAAGCCCTTTGCGGACGAAGTTAAAGGAGTTAAGGTTTTTCAATTCCGTCTTTGTTCCGAATTCTTCTTGTCCAACCGGACGAATCGAAATATTGGCATCACAGCGAAGCGAGCCTTCTTCCATTTTACAATCAGAAACACCTGTATATTGAATGATTGATTTTAATTTTTCTAGATATGCATAGGCCTCATTTGCCGTACGAATATCCGGTTCAGTAACGATTTCAATTAACGGAGTTCCTTGACGATTGTAATCACACAGTGAATAACCGTTACCGTGATTAAGTTTTCCAGCATCCTCTTCTAAATGAACCCGGGTAATTCCAATTCTTTTCTTATAACCATCCACTTCAATATCAATCCAACCATGCTCACCAATCGGTTTATCAAATTGCGAGATTTGATACGCTTTTGGATTATCCGGATAGAAATAGTTTTTACGGTCAAATTTTGTTTCTGTGGCAATTTCACAGTTCAATGCCATAGACGCTTTCATGCCGTAGTCGACGACTTTTCTGTTCAAAACAGGTAAAACACCAGGGTACCCAAGATCGATTACACTTGTATTCATATTTGGCCCCGCCCCGAAATGGTTCGGACTGCTTGAGAATATTTTCGAAGCTGTTTTTAATTCTACGTGTACTTCTAAACCTATTACCGTTTCAAATTCCATTTTTTCTCACCCCTTACAATTCCGGTTTTTGTTTATGAAAATCAGTTGCTTGTTCAAATGCATGCGCAACACGATAAACTGTTTTTTCATCATAATGTTTGCCAATAATTTGTAATCCTAAAGGCAGACCATTGGAGAATCCGCATGGTACAGAAATTCCAGGTACACCTGCAAGATTCACAGGAATGGTTAAAATATCGTTGGCATACATTGTTAATGGATCAGCCGTTTTTTCACCGATTTTAAAAGCTGGCGTTGGTGTAGTTGGACCGACAATCACGTCATACTTTTCAAAGACCTTTTCGAAATCTTGTTTGATTAATGTCCGTACTTTTTGGGCTTTTTTATAATAAGCATCATAGTAGCCAGAGCTTAAAGCAAACGTGCCAAGCATAATCCGGCGTTTTACTTCGTCTCCAAATCCTTCGGCACGAGTATTCTTGTACATTTCTATTAATGTTTCGGCATTGTCCGTGCGATATCCATAGCGAACTCCATCAAAACGAGACAAGTTAGCCGACGCTTCTGATGAAGATAGTAGATAATAAGTTGCCAATGCGTATTTTGAATGCGGAAGCGATACTTCTTCCCATGTTGCACCCATTTTTTCAAGAACCTTTAGTGAAGCTAAGACAGATTGACGAACCTCTTCTTGAACTCCTTCACCAAGATATTCTTTTGGCACGGCAATTTTCAAACCTTTTACATCCCCTGTTAAAGCTTCAGCAAAGTTTGGAACAGCAAGATTTGCCGAGGTTGAATCCATTGGATCATAACCAGAAATGGCTTGAAGTAAATAGGCATTATCTTCTACCGTTCTTGTAACCGGACCAATTTGGTCAAGTGAAGAAGCGAAGGCAACTAGTCCAAAGCGGGAAACACGACCATATGTTGGTTTTAAACCCACCACACCACAATAAGCTGCCGGCTGACGGATTGAGCCTCCCGTGTCAGATCCTAAAGAAAACAGCACTTCACCTGCCGCAACTGCTGCCGCTGATCCACCAGAAGATCCACCTGGTACCGTTTCAAGATTCCATGGATTTCTCGTTTTTTGAAATCCTGAGTTTTCCGTTGAGGAACCCATCGCGAATTCATCCATGTTCAATTTTCCAATCGTAATCGTTTCAGCTTGTTGCAACTTTTGCGTGACAGTTGCATCATAGATTGGATCAAAATTTTCAAGAATTTTACTTGCACAAGTAGTACGTAAGTTTTTGGTTACAATATTATCCTTAATCCCAATAGGCATCCCGAATAGTAGACCTTTCGATTCATCCGTTCCAAGTTTGCTGTCCAAGTTTTTGGCAGTTTCCAATGCCATTTCTTCATTTAAAGTTAAAAAGGCTTGAACTTTATCATCTACTTCATTGATGCGTTTGAACGATTGCTCGACAAGATCGGAGACCGTTACTTCTTTTTTATGTAATAGACTATGTAGTTCAGCAATGCTTTGATCAAATAAACTCATCGTTTTCCCCTCCTTACTCAATAATAGCTGGCACCTTAATTTGGCCATCCCGATGTTCAGGTGCATTTTTTAATACTTCTTCCCGAGGCAAGCCTGCCTGAGGAATGTCTTCACGTAACACATTTTTAAGTTCTAAAACGTGAGAGGTCGGCTCTACGTTGTCAGTATCTAACTCATTTAATTGCTCAGCAAAGCTAATAATCGCGTCTAGCTGCTTTGTGAATTTTTCAGCCTCGTCCTCGGTTATTGCCAATCTTGCCAAATGAGCAACATGCTTTACTTGTTCAACTGAAATTCTTGACATATTTTTTCACCTCCAAATATATTCGAACAGTCACACAATAATAAAATGATAACAAACTTTTCCACACTAAAGCAACAATGTTTACCAATCTAACCAGCTTTGTCCTTTGCCTATTTTACCATGAAAAAAGAGCAGATTCCTTGTAATTAGGCAAAATTAATAACCTTTTATCATAGGAAAATGTTCTTAATCAAATGTTTGATTGAATTTAGGTCAAGCCCTGGATTAATTGGTTTCTTGCATTTAATCAATCGTTTGATTAAGTGGTTCCCAGTCACATTTCTATTTTTTCGGATAATCTAGACTTTCACTGTTCCTTTTTTAAAATAATACAGACCTCCATTTTTACTGAAGGTCTGTCAGCTATCGTCATTCTTATTTATTCATTTTAATAAATTTCCGATAAAAAAATGTGAGTACTCCGTAAATAGCGACCACGATTATTGCGGTAATAATTCTTTCCTTTAATACGCCATCTGCCAATAAAACTGGACCTAACCCGAAAAAGGTTACCAATAAATATAATACGATAAAGATTATATGAACTAGCCATCTCATCAGCCATCACCTCGTTACAACATTGGACGAGCCTTTAATTAGAATGTTACACCAATGAATAACCGGACTCAAGCTAATCACCATATTTCAGATAGGTTTTGTTGATGGTGAATATAGGTTTAGGATAGATCCTATTTTTTAAAGATATTTTGAAAGATTGACATGAAACCTTTCTCTTCTGGTTTTGTGGGCAGAACAGTTGCAGCTTCTTTTTCAATAAAGATTTCTTCTTTATCGACCGCAAACTCTTGAGCCAACACTAATCCAAGATCGGAATTGTAATCCTTATTGGTGACAATCGTGTACTCGAGATTCAATCTTTTGGCGATTGAAATATATTTACTAAGATTTGAATAGTCCAAATGGCCATTTAAAAACAAATGAGCATTACCACTCTCCTTCATCAGTAACTCCACCTGCGGATAGACTTCCTTTTCGATAACTTGCTCTGCGGTTAAAACTACCACGACCCTTTCGCGGATGGTGGTTAAAAACCTTCGTCTTTCATCTGGCTTTGTTTCCTTTGCCCCATGAATACCTTGTAGCAAGTAATCCTCCATTTCCGACTTTGACAAATTGAAACCTCCCATCGTACAGACTAATACTATGTATGTAGCATTCCAAAAAAAGGTGCATATAATCCCTCCAACCCAATCCCCACACTTTAACGCACTACCGCGCCGGGGGTCAAGCACCACTCATCACTTTAACGCACTGTAGTCCTTTTTCCCTCCCCCAAAAAACAAAAAAATTCCTTCTCTTCTTATATAGAAGAGAAGGAGCAAATAGGAGAAATATAGGAGTAAAAATCACAAGTAAAATAAGTATTACGGATTACTTAGAAGCAGTGAATTGCTCTTCTTCAGTAGAGCCTTTTAAAGCTGTAGTTGAAGAAGTACCACCAGAGATGATCATGGAAACTTGGTCAAAGTAACCAGTTCCAACTTCACGTTGGTGCCTTGTAGCTGTGTAGCCATCTTTCTCAC
>CAURFY010000003.1:0-27838 GCA_963524115.1 uncultured Bacillus sp. | reverse complement strand
GTTTGAATGCATCATCAAAATAACCGGAGAGCGCGATAAAAAGTACCGCATTAATCAATATCCCAATCAACCATCTCATATTAATAGCGATCCTGTTCGTTCGGTAATACAAAAACAAGAATCATATACAATAGGAACAGTGGGAAAAACCCAGTTGTAAATAACAAAATAATAAAGATAATCCGTAGCAAAGTGGAGCTGACACCTAAAGAATAGGCCAGACCTCCTAAAACTCCAGCAAGCTTTCGATCCGTCTGAGAACGAACTAATTTTTCCATCATACAGACCTCCAAAAAGGGATTTTTCGTTCAAACAAACCTTTTACTTATGAAAATCCGTTATAAATGATTTTTTCACTGAAATTGATCCTGTTTTTGTATCTGCATCAATATTTAGCGGTTGTTTATCAGTCGAAATCGGCTTAAAATGTAAACTCTTTTGAACCATTTCGGTTTTCTCTTCAATAATTTGTATTCCATCAAGTTCTACAGAAAAGCTTCCTAGATTCGACTTTAGCTCACCAACAACAGGGATGCCTTCAGGAACTAACAGATCAATACTACCTGTAACCGTTTTGACATCAATCAATTCACTATGTGCTCCAGTCAACTTACAGGTAATATTTCCATTAAAAGACTGCATTTCCACGCGGGAGTAATCCCCCTCTAATTGAATCGCACCATTTAATGTCTCAGCATCCAATTCAGTAATAACACTGTCTTGAATTTTTATTTTACCATTGGCGGTCTCGGCTTCCAATTTTCCACCATTCAATCCTTTTGCAGCAATTTTTCCATTCGCTGTTTTCATCTTTAATGATTTAACATTTATGTTTTCACATTGAACAGGACCGTTAAACATCCGGACCCGGACGTTTTCATATTCTCCTTGTGGAATATAAATGACAGCATCCACTTTCATCCACTTAGGCTGCGCCACAAACCGTAACGTTCCTAAATCTACATTAAAAAGGATATCTTTTAAAAAGCTAGCGCGTGCTTCATCCTGTGAAGATGTCCGATAGACCTTCGCTTTACATTCGATCCGAACATCACTTTGATCCCATGGCTTAAAAAATACGGAGCCATTGGCTATATCGATATCAATATTACTCAATTGGACATCCCCATGTTGAAAAATATGGGATATTTCTGTTGCCTGACCAAAATTAAAATCTAAATCGAAGTCTTTAATTTTTTTAAAAGCTGTGTCAACAAAGTCAACAATTTTATCCTTTAAAGACTGATATTTGAATTGGTTGGAGTCTTCCTCCTTCTTTTCCTCATCAAATTTCACAACGGTAGATAATTCGTTAACCAACTCTTCCTGCTTTTTCTCCATCTTTTGTTGTGATTTGTCCAATTCACTTAACAACGATAGTGCCTCTTCTGCTGAAAGTTTTCCTTCTTCAACCATTTTTAAAATTCGTTTTCGTTCCTCTTGCATAGTTAATCCCTCCAACTAATTTTTCTAACGAAGAACCTTAATTCCTTGTATGATGTTCCAAATGATCACAATCAAGCCAAGAATAAAACAAACAATAAATGCTGGAATGATAACAAACGGGACTGTTGAATCTTGACCTGTTACCCCTAACACGATTCCCCAAATAAAAAGCGGGATAGTGATAAGTGGTACTAGATGAGAGAAAAATGCCTTTTTCGCATGCCCTTTAACCTCTTTATCCTCAGAAGCGAAAAACACAATTAACGGGAATAAGCCTTGTAAAAATAACACGCTGAAATATGATAAAGCCGATAAAACCTTTTTGGTATCCACTCTGACTCATCTCCTCTTAATATTTACGATAGACATGTCATGAAGTTTCATAATGGTGGAAATTTATTTAAAATAATCTCTGAAATGATACAAAAGGATCTGACAGCCATGTTCTTCGGTGCCAGATCCTGAGTAGTTTCGTATTTTGCTGTTTCGTTTTAAGAAAAATTCCCTAACGCTTCTTTTTCAGCAATATCCTGGGTCATTCTTAATCGATCACGTTCAAGAATCGGTTTTAAATATTTCCCAGTGTAAGAAAGTGGGACTTCAGCAACCACTTCAGGGGTGCCAGTTGCGACAATCGTTCCACCCTTGTCTCCACCTTCAGGACCAAGATCAATCAGGTAATCCGCCGTTTTAATAACATCAAGGTTGTGCTCGATAATCAAGACCGTATCACCATTTTCCACAATCCGCTCTAATACGTGCAACAGTCGTGAAATATCATCCACATGAAGTCCGGTTGTTGGCTCGTCTAGGATATAGAGCGAACGTCCATTAGAACGACGATGAAGTTCAGATGCGAGTTTTACCCTCTGTGCTTCTCCACCAGATAAGGTTGTCGCCGGTTGGCCAAGTGTAATGTATCCAAGGCCTACATCAGCAATAGTCTGTAATTTTCGTTTGATTTTTGGATGATTTTCAAAGAATGCGACAGCATCTTCTACAGTCATCCCTAGTATATCAGATATATGCTTTCCTTTGTATTTTACTTCTAAGGTTTCCCGGTTATACCGATTTCCATGGCAAACCTCACAAGGAACATACACATCAGGAAGAAAATGCATTTCAATTTTAATAATCCCATCGCCACGACAGGCTTCACAACGTCCACCCTTGACATTAAAGCTAAACCGTCCTTTTTTATAGCCGCGGACTTTCGCTTCATTAGTTGATGCGAACACATCGCGAATATCATCGAAGACACCTGTGTAGGTTGCTGGATTTGAACGTGGTGTTCTTCCAATTGGAGATTGATCAATATCAATAACCTTTTCCAGCTGTTCAATTCCTTTAATTTCACGATACTCACCAGGCTTGGTTTTTGCACGGTGAAGCTTTTGGGCCAATGCTTTATGGAGGATTTCGTTGATCAAGGTACTTTTCCCTGAACCAGATACCCCCGTTACCACAACAAACATTCCTAAAGGAATTTTGACATTCACATTGTTCAAGTTGTTCTCTTTGGCACCCTTTATTTCAATAAAACGTCCATCAGACTGGCGCCGTTCAATCGGAAGTGGAATGAACTTTTTACCGGAAAGATATTGCCCAGTTAAAGAATTTGGATCTGCCATAACTTCCTGTGGTGTACCTTGAGAGATAATCTCCCCTCCATGTACGCCTGCTCCTGGACCGACATCAATCAAATAATCGGCGGCCAGCATCGTATCTTCATCATGCTCAACGACAATCAGTGTGTTCCCGATATCGCGCATATTTTTCAACGTGCCGATTAGTCGATCATTATCGCGTTGATGAAGTCCAATCGAAGGTTCATCTAAAATATAGAGCACTCCAGTCAAGCGCGAACCAATTTGAGTTGCTAAGCGAATTCGTTGCGCTTCTCCACCTGAAAGGGTTCCAGCGGCCCGGCTAAGGGTCAAGTAATCTAAACCCACATTAATGAGAAAGCCTAGTCTCTCTCTAATCTCTTGAAATACCATATTAGCTATTTTCATTTCCTTTTCAGATAATTGCAGCCCTTCGAAAAATTGATTGGCCTCAACAACTGATAAGGAAGTGATTTCCCCAACATGACGACCTGAAATTAATACCGCCATTGCTTCCCTTTTTAATCGATACCCCTTACATGTTGGGCATGAATGCTGGCCCATATATTTTTCCATTTGCTCACGAATATAGTCTGAGCTCGTTTCCTTATATCGTCGTTCGACATTTCGAATGACTCCTTCGAACTCGATATGACCCTCGCGAACTTGGCCAAAATCGTTTTCATAGTGAAAGAAAATTTTATCTCCCTTTGAACCGTAAAGAACCTTGTCTAACAAATGGTCAGGAATTTCACTTACTGGAATATCCATATCCACTCCATAATGTTTGCAAACTGCCTCTAGTAACTGTGGATAATACTGTGAGCTCGTTGGCTCCCATGGGGCAATTGCATGTTCTTTCAAGGACAAATCATGGTTTGGAATCACTAAATCAACATCAACCTCGAGCTTCGAACCCAGTCCATCACAATCAGGACATGCACCGAATGGACTATTAAAAGAGAACATTCTTGGTTCCAGCTCACCAATTGAAAAACCACAATGTGGACAAGAGTGATTTTCACTAAATAGGAGCTCTTCTTCGCCCATCACATCAATAAACACTCTTCCACTTCCTAATTTCAAAGCAGACTCAAGTGAATCAGCTAAGCGGGAGGAAATACCATCTTTGACGACAATTCGGTCAATTACAACTTCGATGGAATGCTTTTTATTTTTATCAAGCTCAATATCATCACCAAGGTCAAACATTTCGCCATCAACTCGGACACGAACGTAACCTTGCTTTTTAATATCCTCTAAAGTTTTAACATGGGCACCTTTTCTCCCAGAAATGATTGGGGCAAGGATTTGTAGCTTTGTTCGCTCGGGGTATTCCAGAATCCGATCCACCATTTGTTCCACCGTTTGTGAGGAAATCTCGATGTTATGAATCGGACAAGTAGGTCGACCCACCCTAGCATATAAGAGCCGTAGATAATCATAGATTTCCGTTACTGTTCCCACTGTTGAACGCGGATTCCGACTGGTTGTTTTTTGGTCAATCGAAATGGCGGGAGATAATCCTTCAATGGCATCTACATCCGGTTTATCCATCTGCCCTAAAAATTGGCGAGCATATGCAGATAAAGATTCAACATAACGTCTTTGTCCTTCTGCATAAATCGTATCAAAGGCCAAAGACGACTTTCCAGATCCAGAGAGACCTGTTAAGACCACAAGTTTATCTCGTGGAATCGTCACATCAATATTTTTTAAATTATGAGCTCTGGCCCCTTTAACAATTAGTTTATCCATTGCCATGTATATGTCATCCTTCCGCTTTCAACTCAAATATTAGATCACGAAGCTCGGTCGCTCGCTCGAAATTGAGGTTCTTTGCTTCCTCTTTCATTTCTTTTTCCATTGTGGCAATTAGCTTTTCTCTTTCTTTTTTGGTTAGCTTGCCAAACGCCTTTGCCGGTTTGTAATCTTCTTGATCCTCCGCTGCATGGGTCGCACGAATGCCTTCTCGAATCTCCTTTTGAATGGTCATCGGTGTAATTCCATGCAGTCTATTGTACTCTTCTTGTACTTGGCGACGTCGCTTTGTTTCGCTAATCGCAAGCTCCATCGAATTGGTGATCCGATTAGCATACATAATAACGTGACCGTTGGAATTCCGGGCAGCTCGGCCCATCGTTTGAATTAAAGATCGTTCCGAGCGGAGGAATCCTTCTTTATCTGCATCAAGAATCGTGACTAAAGAAACTTCAGGTATATCCAGTCCTTCCCTGAGCAAGTTTATTCCGACAAGGACATCGTATTTTCCTAGACGAAGTTCTCTGATAATCTCGATTCTTTCAAGTGTTTTTACTTCAGAGTGGAGATATTGAACCTTAATGCCGATTTCTTTCAAATAATCGGTTAAGTCTTCGGACATTTTCTTCGTTAACGTTGTAACCAACACCCGTTCATTCCGGGCGATTCGATCATGAATTTCCCCGATCATATCATCAATTTGCCCTTCAATTGGGCGAACATCAATCGTTGGATCAAGCAGACCAGTAGGTCGAATAATTTGTTCAACCATCACCGGGGTATGTTCCAGTTCAAATGGTCCAGGAGTAGCTGAAACGAAAACACTTTGTTTGATATGTCCTTCAAATTCATCGAAAGTTAACGGGCGGTTATCGAGTGCTGACGGCAAACGGAAGCCATGATCAACTAACACCTGTTTTCTTGCTTTGTCACCATTAAACATCCCGCGAACTTGGGGCAAGGTCACATGCGACTCATCAATAACCAGCAGGAAATCCTTTGGGAAATAATCAATCAAGGTATACGGAGTTGATCCTGGCGGACGAAGTGTTAAGTGGCGTGAATAGTTCTCAATTCCGGAACAGAACCCCATTTCCTGCATCATTTCCAAATCATAACGAGTCCTTTGTTCAAGGCGTTGGGCCTCAAGGAGCTTGTCATTGGCACGGAGTTCCTTTAGTCGTCCTTCGAGCTCTTGCTCAATATTTTGAATGGCAACTCGTAGTTTTTCCTCACGGGTTACGAAGTGGGAGGCTGGAAAAATAGCAACATGATCCCGATCAGCCATTATTTCACCTGTTAAAGCATTTACCTCACGAATTCGGTCAATTTCATCGCCGAAAAATTCAATGCGGATGCAATGCTCATCTCGAGAAGCTGGAAAAATTTCAACTACATCTCCTCTAACTCGAAAAGTTCCCCGTTGGAAATCGATGTCGTTCCGGCTGTATTGGATATCAACCAACCTCCGTAGCAGTTGGTTCCGCTCCATTTCCATACCTGTCCGAAGGGACACGACTAAATCACGATACTCCTCTGGTGATCCTAAACCATATATACAGGAAACGCTGGCAATGATAATAACATCCTGCCGTTCAAATAAGGCCGAAGTCGCCGAATGCCGTAATTTATCAATCTCTTCGTTGATGCTAGAATCTTTCTCTATAAATGTATCAGTCGAAGGAACATAGGCTTCTGGTTGAAAGTAATCATAATAACTAACAAAATATTCGACCGCATTATTTGGAAAGAATTCTTTAAACTCACTATATAACTGGCCTGCCAATGTTTTGTTATGAGCAATAATCAAGGTCGGCTTATTGACCTCTTTGATGACATTAGAAATCGTGAACGTCTTCCCTGTCCCAGTTGCTCCTAGTAAGGTTTGATATCGTTTCCCTTGGTGTATTCCTTCAACAATTTGGCGGATAGCCTCCGGTTGATCCCCTTGAGGTGAGTATTTTGAAACTAATTCAAACTGGTCCATCACCTAAAGACCTCCTTTTTGAAAAATAATCCTAAATAATCGTATATAAATCAGCAATTTTTGACGCTGATATACTCATAGCGCTTATGAATCTTCTATATTACATTCTACCACAAACGAGGGAAAACAAACCAACAATAAACGAACAAATATTCGCTAGTTTAGAGTTGAATCCTGTTTATCTGGTTGCCTTTTGGAGGTTGTATCGCTTTTTAGGCACGCAAAAACCACAGCTCCAAAGCTGTGGTGGATTATCCTATTTAAGCTGTCCGTTGTTACGCTTTCTTACGCGTTTTTTCGATCATTTTGTTGCTATACCAAAAGCCTAACGTCAGCGAAAAGGCGTCTACAACAATTAACCACCATGTGTTCGTGTACCCTTTATAAACAGACGCTGCAATAAGCGCAACTGTTAACACTAACCCGATGATATGGCTATAGGTTACGCGGGCAAACAAAACAACCACTAAGCCCGGAAGCAAAAGAGCAGACAAAAACTTGAGTACCATTGCAACACCTTCCTTCTTTATAAAATGATGATGTCCGAACATCTTATTAATTAATAGAATAACCTCAAAACACGATATTTGCAAAGCTTAAACTTTAATACCAAGTTTTCTTATATGAATTATAAAAATAGTGTTGATTTTTGCAAAATACCCCTTTATAATCAAACTTAACGAATATTTAAAAAACGGACGATATTAAGGACAGCATATATATTTTAGCGCTTCCACCCTACATCTGGAAGCAGAAAGAGGGGCAGAAAAATGAATGAGGTCAAGAGTAAAGTGATTGCTGGCGCTGAACCATTTTTATTTAAAGGAAATGGGGTAGGAATTCTCCTGTCCCATGGATTTCTTGGCACACCTCAAAGTGTACGTGAGCTTGGGGAATGGTTACATAAATTCGGTTTTACAGTGTATGCACCACGGCTAACTGGTCATGGGACATCGATTTATGATATTGAGGATTCGAAGTATACGGACTGGCTAAATGATCTTGAGGCAGGATATCTTAAGCTTAAAGAAACTTGCCATGATGTCTTTATCGTGGGGCAGTCAATGGGTGGCGCGCTCTCCTTACAACTTGCCGCCAAGTTCCCGGATATTAAGGGTGCCATCACGATTAATGCAGCGCTACATGTCCCTGCTTATGATCAATATCGAAATGTCTTTGGTCCGCACTTTGTGGCCGAGGGTGCACCAGATATCAAGGATCCACAGGCCTTTGAAATCACCTATGATTCTGTCCCATTATCGGCGATTCATGAGTTGCAAAAAGTAATTGAATTAACCGCCGATCAACTTGAGAATGTTCACACACCAATCCTTGTCCTCACATCAAAATCGGATCATGTTGTACCTCCAGCAGATTCACGAAAAATTTTGCGCGAGGTCTCATCCACTTTTAAGCAGCAGATCATGTTAGAAAATTCGTATCATGTCGCTTCACTCGATTTCGATAAACAGATCATCGCCAAGTCTTGTTATGATTTTATAAAAAAATTTACAAATAATTAAGCACCAAAGCTAATAAACATATAACGTTGGGTTACTTTCTCACTTCTACTTAACGAAAAACATGAGGCCTTGCCTCAACATACTTAAGGGAGATTAGAAATAATGAAGCTTTTGCAGGAACGGTTTTATGTGTTTATTAGTGTACTGTTTACGGTGTTGGTGTTTGCTTTTTTAATTAGCAATTTTCCAGTTGAGGAGGACAAATCTCCGGAACATAGTCCCGTCGCCGATGCGAGAATACAAGCCGAGAAAAAATAGGACAATTCCACCGTAATAACGGCAAATATCAAAGAAGCTGGCTCCTTATGGGATTCAGCTTCTTTGATTGTTGGTATGGAATGTACCATAGCAATTTATTTGATTGTTTATACGGACATTGGTTCCGCTATTTTGCCAAAAAGGAGTGTTTTGATAGGCTAATCGGACATAGGATTCCTTATTTGCTAAGAAGTGAGCACGATTCATCTGTTTTTATGCAAATAAGGTATCTCATGTCCGCTAAAGTAGAAAAAAAGGAGAATTAATCAAAAATAAGGTATCTGATGTCCGCTAAATCAATAAAAAAAGCAGAGCAATTTTAAATGTTAATTGCTCTGCCAAATGGGTCACTTTGCAGGTACTATAAAATAGAACGGCTTACTCTTCACCCTGAACTTTTTTCGTTTTAAATTTGCTCAATAGTTCGTATACGATTGGCACGATCAGCAAGGTTAATACAGTCGAGCTGGTTAGACCGCCGATTACCGTTACGCCCATGCCTTTGGAGATAAGTCCGCTGCCTTCCATACCAAATGCAAGTGGCAATAACGCGCCAATGGTTGCGATAGCTGTCATCAAGATCGGCCGAAGTCGGGTTGATCCCGCCTCTAGTAAGGCTTCGCGGGTACTATAACCTTCACGTTCTTTATGAATCACGCGGTCAATTAGCACAATCGCATTGGTTACTACGATACCGATTAACATTAATGCCCCAATCAATGAGGATACACTTAGCGTTTCACCGGCAATTAGCAAGGCCACTAACCCGCCAATAATTGTAAATGGGAGTGAGAACAGAATCGCAAGTGGCGCAAGACCGCCGCCAAACGTAATCACTAGGATCAAGTAGACAATCGCAATCGCTGCCAACATTGCTAAGCCTAACTGTGTAAAGGCACTATTAATATCCTCTGTAACCCCGCCCATTGAAATTTCGACGCTATCAGGATGATCAATTTTATCCATTTTCACTTGCAAATCCTTAGAAGCTTTAGACACATCATCAGTTTTAGGCTTCCCGCTGACTTGGACAGAAATCCGGCCATCACGGCGAGTAATCGTATTTGAAGTTTTGCCTTCTTTCACTTTTACGAGTTCACTAACAGGCACTTCGAAACCAAGTGGTGACTTAATTTTCTTGCTTGTTAAGTCTGAAATATTAGAAATGGCTTCTTTTTCGACCTGCAAATAAACATTAAGTTCTTCGCCGTCCTTTTCAACTGTGGTTAAAACAGGACGCTGCATATTTGGCATAAGTCCCATCCCAATTTGACCAGCAGTTAAGCCTAGTTTGCTTACCTTCGCTTGGTCTACAACTAGAACGTATTCATCATAAGTTTCAGCAATACTCGACTTGACGTCTTTAAAGTTCTTTGTCGAGTTCATTTTGTCTTCGATCTCTTTGACAATTGGCTCGATATCTTTTAAATCATCACCATAGACGTGGACAACGATTTCATTGCTACCAGCACTTGCTGAGAAATCTTGGCTGCCCCATTCACCCTTTTTAGTCATTTTGTTTAAATCCTTAATGACCGTTTCTTTTTCTTTTTCAAAATTCTTCGTATCATCTTTATAATTAACAAAGAACATGGCATCTTTGCCACTTCCAGGGTTCATCGGGTTTTGACCACCTAATGAAAACTGCACTGTTTTGGCATCTTTTCGGTCCATAAAATAGCTTTCAGCTTTTGTGGTAAGCTGCTCCACTTCTGATAACGTTTCGCCAGGAGCCGGCTTATACGTTGCAATAATCATTTTGTTTTCATCTGCTGGAAGGAAGCTAACCCCTATGATTGGAACCAAGAAAAATCTTACCACTAGCATTAAAATCTCTATAGATGAAGTGAATTCTTTATGGTTCAACGCCCAATTCAAGACTGATTTATAAACGCCTGCCAACTTACTTGGCTTGCTTTCTTCATGATGCACCTTTTGCGCAAGATTTTTCTTAAACAAAGAGTGAGCCAACATTGGCACGATTGTAACGGCAACTAGTAATGATGCCAATAATGAAAACACAATCGTTAAGGCAAACGGCATAAATAGCTCGCCAATCATTCCTTTTACCAAAGCCATTGGTAAAAATACCGCAATTGTCACCAGCGTCGAAGACAAAATTGGCAGGAACATCTCTTTCGTGGCTTCACGAACAAGCGCTTTGCCCTTCAGTTTTTCACCGGATAATGACATTCGCCGGAAAATGTTTTCGATAACAACAATGGAGTCATCGACAACCCGACCAATTGCCACCGTCATCGCCCCTAATGTCATCATATTTAGGGTGATGTCCATTTGTTTTAACAATAAAATCCCGATTAGCAATGATAATGGAATCGATACGACTGAAATGAGCGTTGATTTGAAGTTACGTAAGAACAACATGATGATCAACACGGCAAATATAGCTCCAAAGATCGCTTTGCTTAACATCGTGCTGACCGACTGTTCAATCGGTTCGGCTTGGTCAAATGTTGTATTAACATCAAGACCTTTAATCTTATCCTCGAAATCAGCTAATTTATCTTTAACTGCATTAGCAACCGTAACAGTGTTCGCATCAGATGCTTTTACAATTTGAATACCGATCGCATCTTTTCCGTTTGTCCGCGAAATCGTTTCCGCTTTTCCAACAACCTTTATGTCGGCAATATCACCAAGCTTGATAGTTGGTAGGCCTATTGACTGGGTTCCAGTTGCTGCATCTTGGGTTCCAGCCGTAGATTGCGTTCCAGTTGCTGACTGGGCTCCAGCCCCCGACATATTGCCCGTCGCTGTTTGCGGCGTTCCAGCACCCGTTTGCGTGCCTGACATTCCTGACGAACCTTGCGCCCCAGCCAATCCTTGTGCTGAGCCTGTTCCTTGCGCAGCTTGACCGCTACCACTTGGCATCACAGGGATTTCCATTGATTTCAAATCGGCAATAGTGATCATTTTCCCATCAACCACGACTGATTTCTCACTGTTTCCAAACGTGTACAAACCTAGTGGAACTGCTACATTTGAGCCTTTAATGATATTTTGAACCGTATCCTCGCTCAAACCGTATTGTGCCATTTTATCTTTATTGAAGACAAGCTCAGCCTCGTTCACCAGCTGGCCGGAAATTTGCACAGAGGCTACTCCGTTCAATCCTTCCAATGCCGGAACAATTTCCTTTTCCATTGTTTTCGAAAGCTCTGAAAGCGACTGCTTGTCATTGGCGACGCTAGCCGCTAAAATTGGGAAAGCATTCATGCTCATCCTAGCGATATTCGGATCCTTAGCGCCTTCCGGAAACGACAGCTTCGCTAATACCTTATTAAGTTCATCCTCAGCCTCATCCATGTTTTTCTCGTATTTATACTCAATCTGAATCGAAGAAGCATTTTGAAAGGATGATGAGTTGACAACACTGACACCATTCAAGTTTTGAATGGCCTGCTCAATTGGCTTTGACACCTCATCAGCAACCGCCTGAGGAGTGGCACCCGGGTAAACCGTGGTCACACTAATCATCGGCACATTAATATTTGGAATCGTTTCAAGCTTCATATTCATTCCCGAATACAAGCCTGCCACGGTGATAATTAAAGTTAATAGCCACACCGCGTATTTATTTTTCAAGACAAAATTGATCATACCATTCATGTAGGAGATCCTCCTCTTTATAATAAAAACAACATTGACCAATCGGTCAGGTTCGTTCATAATTTTAATGACTAGTCAGTCACTAGTCAACTAAAAAATCCTTAAATTATTCTTAAATCACAGGAAGTGAGTATTTTATGAAGGACAAAGAAATAGCGATAATCGAAGCATCGATTAAGTTATTTGCCAAAAAAGGCTTTGACTCAACCTCCATTCAAGAAATTGCCACCGAGTGCAAAATCTCAAAAGGCGCATTCTATCTATATTTTAAGTCAAAAGAATCCTTGCTACTCGCAATCTTCGAATATTATTACCATCAAATTAAATCAAGACTTGAAGCATTGGAGAACAAAAATCTAACACCTCGGCAGCTTTTTGTTGAACAGCTAGCAGGGCAACTTGATGAAGTCCAGCGCCACAAAGAATTCATTATTATGCAAACACGAGAGCATGCCATTCCCTTTAATAATGAAGTGGCTAATTTTATAAAAATAATGCGGAACCAGACACAACAATTTTTCCAGAATGCCTTACTTTCGATTTACGGTGACACCATTCGTCCATACGTAGTCGATCTAACCCTGATGCTGCTGGGAATTATCAATTCCTACTTTGAACTGATTATTTTTAATAAATCTGACGTTAATTTAAACTACTTAGCAAGGTTTATTTTAAAAAGAATGGATAGTTTAGTGGAGGGATTTAAGGATTCTGATGAAGTCCCGATTGTGACTGAAAATCCTTTTGGTGAGAGTCTTGAAACAGATAGGTTGGGGAAGGACGACCTGCTCAAACTATTGGAACAATCCATTTTGGAGCACAAATTGGCTGGCGACCTGCTAATTACGCTCGAGGTGCTAGTATCAGAAATCAAAAGCGACACACCGCGAACGCCAGTCATTCAAGGCATGCTAGCCACTCTCAATCACGAAAACAGCTTGGCCGAATTACAGGAGAAAATAGCGGAGTATTTTAAGATCACACTGCTTTAATAAAACAGTGGCACTCCGCCCCTTTTCCACAAAAAATGCATGACAGGTAATAACCTATCATGCATTTTTAATATTCGTTTTTATGGTATGTCGTTTCTTAAAAATAAAACTGAAGAATCGCCATCTCTGATTTGGCTGATATTCTACTTCTCGGTGAATTTTATTCATTCTATTTATCATTATTTTTTGGTATTTCATATGGCTTTCAAGCTCCTTTTCTAGTTACCTTCATGCCTCTAACTTTAGATGATAAATATGGAGAATCTATTGAGTTTCTATCCAGAAATTGAGGAGTTTTTGCTGATATTTTTGTGATGGATTGTGGAAATTGGTAAAAAAAGTCAAGTTGCTGATATATTTGATTTTTTACTGATATAATTTGATTTTTGCCGATATAATTCTCTTTTTACCGATATAATCCCATTTTTGCCGATATATCGAATTTTTTCCCGATATAAAAATTCCAGTATTTCCAGCCACTCAATTTGAAGGAATTTCATAGGCTAATAGCGAATAAAAACCTGTAAAATAATAAAGGAGCTGAAAAAGTGATTGAAAAAGAGCGACAGATACCAATCGAAATCGTTAAAGATACCGCTTTATTAAGAAGAACCGCAAAAACCATTCCGAGAAGATCAGAGATTGAGGAAAATATAGCGAAAAGGACCTCTGGATACTATGGAGAAAAGGCTGCTGATAAAGAATTAAGATTCCTCCCCCCAAACGACTACCACATCTTCCACGATCTCCGCTTAAAATCTACTGGTGATTACTACTTCCAAATTGACACTCTTATCCTTTCATCAAATTTTGCTCTAATCAATGAAATCAAAAATATCATTGGCAAACTATACTTCGAGCCTCAATTCCACCAGCTCATAAGAACTCATAATGGTAATGAAGATAGCTTTAAAGATCCAATTACCCAAGCAAAACGGCAAAAACAACAATTAGAAGTGTTATTTAATAAATTGAATTTTGGCCAATACCCGATAGAATATGCCGTAGCTATCAGCAAGGCATCTACCAAAATAGATACTAGTACCTCCTCCCCACTCGCACTTCAAAAAGTATGTTTTGCTCACCTAATTCCCGAAAAAATCGAAAGTCTTCAAAAAGTACACCGAGACCCTACCCTCAATTCAAAAGAAATGAAAAAACTTTGCAAAACCCTCTTAAACCTCAATACACCAAGGGAGTATAACCCATTAAAATTTTACGGAAAATCCCAAGCTGAAATCATTACCGGTGTCCAATGTCCAACCTGCTTTGCTATACCAATGATCAATCAATACGGGGCATGGTTTTGTCCAAAATGCTTATCCAGATCCAAAGATGCTCATATTCCAGCACTAATTGATTATTCCCTACTAATCGACTCAAAAATAACTAATCAAAAGTGTTGCGAATTTCTCCATCTACCGTCGCCAGATAAAGCAAAATACCTTCTATTTAAACTGAATCTCCCTCACTCCGGTTCAAACAAAGGTAGAGTTTATGATTTAAGTGGTCTAACTCTCAGGAGTAGCCCCAAAATAAACCCATAATAAAAACTGCCCCAGGTTTCCCTAAAGGCAGTAGTTAATTTTTTTCAATCGATCCAGCGACAATTAAACTCTGTGCATCATCGGTAGTGAGAATAAGTAAATATTAATTGCTGCTAATACCAACATAAACAAATATAAAGGCCACATGGATTTAAAAGCTGCCTTATTTCCCATTCTGTATGTTGTATACGTGGTACCGATTAATCCTATTCCAATAATGATATATTGGATCATTTGCACGGTTGAAGTAGAAGCAAGCGCCAAACTCTCAGGGTTCGATTCCATTCCGAATAGACCCATTGAATTAAACCAAATTGCCTTTCCTTCGGTAAAGATATGGAACAGGTTATGTGCCAAGTGACCAGCAAGGTCCAAAGGAATAATCGCATACCCAAAACGAGTAAAGTTCTTTTTCACCGTGCCATCTAATCCAAACAATGACGCTATTTTCACCGTGCCTAACAATAAAAGGATTGGTAGCGCCATTGCAATAATAAAGGCAACTGTAAAGTTGATACTATAATTCATCGTCCCGGTAACCTTACCAATGGCATGTAAAATACTTTGCCACGGCTCAAGCATGGTAATATTTTGAACAAAAACAATTCCCATAATAACAGCTGCTAATGAAGCATTTTCAAGTTTTGGATTCTTTAGGCCCCATAACTCACTTGTCGGAATTCTTGTCGTAATTTTGATAGAATCATTTGGACAGTTTTTAACACAATTACCACAAATATTACATTCCGCAGCAGATTCCATTGTCCTTGGAAACTGAAACATTGGACATCCTTCACACTCTTCAGTGCCTTTGAAGCAAGCTTGAACTTTACACGTTTTACAAATTTCAGGTGTCGCTTGAACCTTAACAGCCCCAGACCTAGAATAGTTACCTGCAAGTCCACCAAGGAAACAAAGATACTTACAGAACGCTCTTCTTTCATAAAAAACGGATGTTCCTACAACCATTGTGACTAATAAAAGTAATAAGTATCCAGAGCCACGCGGAGACTCAACAATCCCCCACATGTGGTCACTGTAGGTTATCGAAATAAAGAAAAGGTCGATTAGCCAAATCCCATATTTTTTTAAAAATTTAGGGATTGGGCGCTTACTGCCGACTAGCTTCCGTATGATGTCGCTTAATTTACCGAAAGGACATATCGCACACCAAAAACGTCCGGCTACTAAAAATAGAATGGGGATAATTGGCCACCAAAGGATCCAAGTCATCGTGGTACCAAAGTTTTTACTTGGATCTACTGTTCCCATCACTAATTCAAAAACGATTAGAGAAAACACAGAAATAACAATCCATTGAAAGATTCCTGGATACCATTTACTTTTTACAAACTTTTTTACTACTGGTATGGATAGGAGGTCAAAAGGTTCTTTTTCTGGTTTTAAGTTTTTCTCTGGAGTCGACATATCTTACACAACCTTCCTTCTGATCCATTTATTCCAAACCCCAATTAAAATGAACGAAAGATTCACTGCACCATATGTTCCTAAGACTTTATAGTTTGGAGAGCCATCATCTTCATGCCCATTCTTTGTATCTCCGGATTTATGAGAATCTCCCATTTCCATTTCCATATCCATTTCATCAGACTCTCCTTTTTGAGAATCCACTTGTTTTTTGCTCTCACTATGGCTACTGTTTGACTCTTTTTTAGTAGAATTCGATACTTCGCTGACTTTTTTTCCATTTTCCATTTTCATTTCAGCAAATGCTAAATGGCTATTTGATAAAATAATTCCGATTGCAAATAAAAAAACGATAATTCGAGCCAACCAAGCCACCTCCTTTTTCGATTTAAAATACTTCTTTAATTTAAAAGATGAATGTGCAGAAACCATGTGCTTTTTATGGATAAAATGTGACAAGCACCCATTAATAGTGTTTTATTAGTGGAAAGGCAACAAATCCTTAAGTGGCAAAAGAAAAAAAGCATGACAGGAAATCTTCCCATCATGCTTCATTTAAATCTATTTATTTCATCGTGTTTTCTGTTTGGTTTTGGTTCATTGGTTTTGTATCTACGACTGAATTATAGATTCCAAACCCAACCATCACAACAATTAAATAAGCAATAGCCCCAAACACCCATTTCTTAATCATATTTAGTCACCCCGATTTTATCTTAATTTCACTTTCTGCAACCGCAGTGCGTTCAGAACTACCGACACTGAACTGAAGGCCATTGCTGCACCTGCAAGCCATGGTGCCAAAAACCCTAGGGCCGCGACTGGAATTCCAAGCGTATTATATCCAAAAGCCCAAAATAAGTTTTGCTTAATGTTTCGCATTGTTTTTTTGCTCATGAAAATGGCATCGGCTATTGAATTCAAGTCTCCGCGGATTAACGTGATATCAGCTGCCTCCATTGCAACATCCGTTCCGGTTCCTATTGCCATCCCAATATCTGCAACAGCAAGTGCTGGAGCATCATTTATTCCATCACCAACCATAGCCACTTTCTTGCCTTGTGCTTGTAATTTTTTCACTTCATCTGCTTTACCCTCTGGCAATACCTCCGCGATGACATGGTCAATTCCCACTTGCATAGCAATCGATTTAGCCGTTTGCTGGTTATCACCGGTAATCATTATAACTTCAAGACCCATCTCTTTCAGTCTTTTGATTGCAGCTTGTGAGGTTTCTTTTATGGTGTCAGCGACTGCAACAATTCCTGCATATTGACCGTCCACAGCTGCTAACATCGCTGTTTTCCCTTCTTTTTCAAAGGCTATCATCTGATCGACGGCATCACTAATTTCTACATTTTCCATGGTCATTAGCTTCCGAGTTCCGACCAGCAATAATCTCCCTTCCACCATTGCTTTAATTCCAAAGCCTGGTAACGCTTCAAAGCCTGAAACTCCCTTCAAAGTAATTCCTTTTTCTTTAATTCCTTGAACGATCGCTTGTGCTAATGGGTGTTCAGATTGTTTTTCGGCAGATCCAACCAATGCTAAAAATTCCGCTTCGGTTTGATTTTCACCAAGAATAACATCGGTTAATACAGGTGTCCCGTTAGTAACTGTACCCGTTTTGTCTAAAATAATGGCAGAAATTCGATGCGTCATTTCTAAATGCTCGCCACCTTTAAACAAAATTCCACATTCAGCAGCGCGACCCGAACCTGCCATAATCGATGTTGGGGTTGCAAGACCAAGTGCACACGGACAAGCTATCACAAGAACAGCAATGAGCTTTTCTAATGCTTCGGCGAAATTCCCAGGTTCAACCCAGAAAAACCAAACAAGGAAAGTTAGCGACGCTAAACCTACAACCACTGGAACAAACACTCCTGAAATTTGATCTGCTAAGCGTTGAATCGGTGCCTTTGAACCCTGTGCTTCTTCAACCACTTTAATAATCTGCGCTAATGCTGTATCTCTTCCGACTTTGACTGCTTCCACCTTTAAAAAACCGTTCTTATTAATCGTAGCTCCAATGACTTCATCACCGACCGATTTATCAACCGGTACACTTTCACCCGTTAACATTGATTCATCAATGGCGGACTGGCCTTGAATAATTTTTCCATCAACAGGGATTTTCTCACCTGGCTTAACATGGAGAATATCTCCTACTAAAACCTCTTCGAGCGGAATTTCCTTTTCAACTCCGTCACGTTCGACAATAGCATTTTTGGCCTGCAATCCCATTAATTTCTTAATCGCCTCGGACGAACGACCCTTAGCTCTAGCTTCAAATAACTTTCCTAAAATGATTAATGTTATCAAAATTGCACTTGTTTCGTAATATAACTCAACAGTATGCGCCATATCTGTAAGAGAAATAATTGAGAGATAGAGACTATAAAAATAAGCTGCAGATGTACCAAGCGCTACAAGTACATCCATATTGGCACTGCCATTCTTTAATGCCTTAAAGGCTCCAACGTAAAATTGTTTGCCGATGATAAACTGAACAGGTGTTGCCAATGCAAGTTGTACCCAGGGATTCATAAACATATCTGGAACATATATAAACGATGTAAATTCGAAATGTCCGACCATTGCCCATAAAAGTGGAATGGAAAGAATGGCCGAGAATAGAAATTTACCTGTTTGGTTTTCAATTTCACGTTGGCGGTGATCGACGTCGGCCTGCTGATTAGCCTCTTCTTTAAGGGTGGCTCCGTACCCTAGCGCTTCCACCTTTTTTATGATATCGGATTTGCCCATAGTACTCGGATTGTATTCAACACTTGCTTTCTCTAAGGCAAGGTTGACATTTGCCTTGACGACACCATCAAGCTTATTTAGTCCTTTTTCAATTCTAGTTGCGCATGCAGCACAAGTCATTCCCGTTAGATTGAACTCTGCTTTTTCAGTTACTACGTTATACCCTAAATCTCGAACTTTATTTTGAATGACTTCTAAATTGGTTATCGCTGGATCAAATTTGATTGCTGATTTTTCTAAAGCAAGATTGACGGTTGCTTCGGTGACACCGTCGAGTTTGTTTAAGCCCTTTTCAATCCGGACGGCACAGGCGGCACACGTCATACCTGAGATTTGCAAGCTCGTTTCCTTAAGATTTTGACTCATAAAAACAGCTCCTTCCATACCCTTATGGGGTATATTTCAGTGATAAAAAAACGTGCTATCTCTAGCACGCACTTATTCATCTATTCAATATCGTATCCTTGGTCGTCGATTGTTTCTTTAATTTGGTCAAGTGTAACAATTTCGGGGTTGAATTTTACATTTACGGATTCTGCTTTTAGGTCAACTTTTACGCTTTCGACCCCACTAAGCTCACCTACACTGCCCTCGATTGCTTTTACACAGTGGTCACATGACATTCCTTTTACTGTTAAAGTAGTATTTTCCATTGTTGTTCCCCTCTCTATTTTTTCATTAATCTTTGGATGGTAGTAAGCAGTTCGTCCACAACCTCATGGTCACCCTCTTGAATTCGTTCCACGACACAGCTTCTCATATGAACCTCCAAAAGGAGTTTCGCGACACTATTCAAAGCTGCTTGCGTTGCGGAAATCTGGGTGATAACATCGTCACAATACGTATCCTTTTCAATCAGTCCCTTGATTCCACGAATTTGTCCTTCAACTCGATTAAGCCTTGTAATCAAATTTTTCTTAGCGATATCGGAATGATGGCTTTTTCGATCAGAGCTAATATGACACGATGTGTTCTCATCGGTTTCTGAATTCAATAGGATTTCTGCGTCCTCTGCGTTAACTCCAGTTTCGGGGGCGCAATGGTCATGACAATGGGGTTTAATTTCCTTTGGATTTGAATAATCCACGACTCACCACCTCCTTTATATGAATAGTACCATACCCCCCTGTAGTATGTGAAGTGGGTTGAAGTGTATTTTTCATATTTCATATTTTGGACAAAAAATTGATTTTTATCATGATCTTTTTTTTCTGCCAATGCCCTTTAAAACAGTTAGTAACAAAACACCTGCTAGTTAGGAACAACCACAATTCCCATCACAATCTCCTGTACATTTGCTATCAGATGAACAAGAAGGACACTTTCCTTGCGCGGACCCTTTGATTTGCTTAAAAAGGATATATCCCGCTAACGAAAAAATAAAGACACCAATAAGTATGTTGAACATGAATTCCACTCCTCTAGCTATTCGTCATGAAAATTTTACTTTCGTTCAACTATTTTAATAATCTTTTATGAAGAATATATGAAGTAAGCAGATTTGAACCAAATTTAAAAATCAGTGAACCTCCCTTTTTTTAGTGCCCGATCGAGTTAAATGTGATATTTACCGTAGATTTTTATTTTTTTACAAATAAATCCATACTTTCTGCAAACTTATCATCTATTATCAGCCTAGATGATAAATTCAGGAGGTAGTTTAATGAAGCTAAAATTTGCCGTATTATTAGCAACTATGATTCTCATACTGGCAGCCTGCTCTTCAAACCAAGGCGAAATGAATACAAAAAATAACAAAGTAAAAGGTTTGGAAACAACTAGTGTTAAAACATTGTCAGGGAAGGAGTTTAACCTTGTAGCTAAGGCAGCCACTCATCAATTAAACAGCAATGTAACAGTTGATGCGTGGACTTTCAATGGTTCTGTCCCTGGCCCACAAATCCGTGTCAAAGAAGGAGAAAAGGTTAAAATAAACTTAAAAAATGAGTTATCCGAACCTGTTTCCATTCACTGGCACGGGGTCAATGTACCAAATGAAATGGACGGTATACCAGGAGTAACCCAAAATGCAGTCAAGCCCGGAGAAACCTTTACGTATGAGTTTACCGCATCTGTGCCTGGTACCTACATGTATCATTCCCACCAAAACTCAGTAAACCAGGTTGATATGGGCCTTTATGGTTCTTTTATTGTTGAGCCTAAAGAAAAAACTTACGACCGCGATTACACACTTATGTTAGATGAGTGGGTAAGTAATCCTAATAACTTAAATATGTCCACAAACGAATCCGGTAGTATGGACCATGGTAAAATGAGCGGCATGGGTCATAACGCTAACAAAAAGGATGAAAAAAATAAAAACGGTATGGGGCATGACATGTCCATTTATGACATTTTCACTATAAACGGTAAGAGTGGAGATGCAATTACACCGTTAAAAGTGAAGGAGGGGGAAACAGTTCGAATCCGCCTAGCAAATATCGGATATATATCCCATAACTTCCACCTTCATGGTCATAAATTTAAAGTGGTTGCAATAGACGGACACGAGTTGAATGAACCAAAGGACATAAAAAATCAGTTGATTGCGATTGCTCCAGGTGAGCGTTACGATATCGAGTTTATGGCAGATAACCCTGGAAAATGGTACCTTGAGGAGCACGGAAAAACCAAAGGAACAGACGGAATGAAAACAATGATTCAATATAAGGGAACTACTAAATCAAAGGATCACTCTAACCAAAATGAAGATCTACCTATATATAGTTACACTAATTACGTAGGTGTAAAAAGCGGAGAATTCACTCTAAATCAGAAGTATGATGTTGAGTACAATATGAATTTAAATGGTAATAATATGGATAACACTTGGACGATTAACGGTAAATCTTTCCCGAACACCGATAGCCTTAATGTAAAAAAAGGTGATTTAGTAAAGGTTAAATTAGTTAATAACTCACCAAAAGGGGTTGATCACCCCATGCACCTACACGGACACTCTTTCCAAGTATTAAGTAAAAATGGAAAGCCATTAACTGGCTCTCCAATTATTAAGGATACAATTAATTTAAAACCAGGAGACACCTACGTTGTTGCCTTCAAAGCGAATAACCCTGGCAACTGGATGTTCCACTGCCATGATCTCCATCATGCAACAGGAGGAATGGTTGATGTCGTTAAATATGATGGATACCAGGGCAACTATACACCAGATTCGAATGCGGACAATAAGCCAGAGTAAGTAGTTAGTTCACACTTTATACAGTAAATGAAGGGGGGCGTATAAAAACACCCCCTTCTAACAATTTTACTGCTAAGCTTTCCTGTTCAAACAGACGCTTCATTTATTAAAGCTTGAATATGCTTCATTAATGTTTTTTCTTCGACTGGTTTGACTATATGTCCATTCGCCCCGCTATTAAAACTATTTATTATATCCTGATTGGTTCCTAGAGCCGTTACCATCAAAATAGGTATTTGATAAAAATCCCTAATTCTTTTAGCAACTTGTCTTCCATCCATTTTTGGCATCATAACATCCATAACTACCAATTGGACCCTGTTCTCCTCTAAAAAGAGAATTGCCTCTTCACCAGAATTAACTCCCACTGTCCTATATCCATGGTGTTCTAAATATAACTGAAGAAGTTTTACCATTTTAGGCTCATCATCTACGATTAGTATTGTATTCATCCTTTTACCTTCCAATTGTAAAAATCAATAATTTTGTTAATCGTGAACATTATTACTTTCTTCTTTGGTAACTATCAATAACCAAAACCTTCGTAGTTACCCAATATACCCTCCCCTGGTTTGATTCATCTTAATTAGTACTTTAATTTAAAAATATTGAGAAATGATGGAGATAAGCTGAAATAGAAAACGGGGTGATTCAAAGGATACAATTGAAAAGAGTCGGCTTTATATTCCTGACACGGAATGAGAATCGTCTTTGATTTATAAATTTCCGCTTTTTGGTTGGTTAAACAGTAAATAACTTTATTAATTTTAACAATTCCTTGAAATTCATAAATTCTGCACAATTCTCGATTAAAATAGAAATATTTGATATTAACTTTGTGGAGGGTCCAGAATGGAGCAACAATTAGAAAAGTTGATACAAGAATATCGAACTGACCAAGAATCCGTGTATCATACCTGGTTCATCAACAACAACGATAGATTAAAAGCGTTCCGTACAATCCGTAGCGGCATTAAAGTGGTGATTGATGATATTGAAAATGAGCGATTTGGTAGTGATTTCAAAGGATCTTCATTAGAAACAGTTGTAACAGTAATTGCTGAGCAAAAACAGATATTTGAGGGAGCCGCTCACGCTTTTTTCTGGAAACCAAAACTAAGAATTCCTGATATTTATGAGAATGAAGAAAACAAAAAAACATTTGGGCGATTTTTAAAAGGATGTCTTCAAAGTTCCACGGAAAAACAACTTTTAGAAGAAATAATCAAATTAAAAAATCAACAAATTAAAGGCCTCGGGCCAGCGGTTGCTAACATTCTATATTTTCTTCATCCCACTTTATTTCCACCCTTTAATACAGCCATTGTGAGGGGGGTTAATGCCTTATTCCAACAGAAAATTAAACTCGGTTCATGGGATGAATATCTTAAAATGAGAGCAATGATCATAGATTGGAATCAAAAGTTTAGTAATGTTCTCTCAAAAGACTTAGGAGCAATAGCGGGTCTATTTTTTGAAATAGGTATTGGAAAGTTAGTAACGGGTGAAAACTATCAAATCACACTAGAATATTTTGAGAAAAGCAAACAAAAACGACATAAAGAAGTGACGAACGATATTTTAGAAGAAAATGAGCATACAGAAATGCAATATCACCTTGCCAGCCTTGGAAAATCTTTAGGGTATGATGTTTGGGTCGCACAAAACGATCACCGAAGAGAGTGGAATAAACTTAAACTTGGAGAGCTGTCACTAGCCAAGCTTCAACTGCCTGATATTCCAAAAGCGGTTAAGGATACGATTGCACTTATTGATCTTCTTTGGCTCGATAAAAACGGTGAGATCATTTCGGCATTTGAAGTAGAGAAATCCACTTCAATTTATTCCGGAATATTGAGACTAAATGACCTATCCATTTCATTAGATCATAATCGTTGCAGGTTTTACCTTATTGCTCCAAACAAAAGAGAAAAAGAAATTAAGGCACAGCTGCTTCGGCCTTCCTTTTCAAACGAACATGTATGCAATATCGCTTATATTCTATTTTCAGATTTACGCTGTGACTGTGATGCAATGAGTAAATTTGGTACTGGCGTGGAAGTCTTAGAGAAAATAGCAAAGGGTATTTGAGTGAACTACTCCCACCACTTACCACCCTTGCGGGTCGCTTGAAGTGGGGGCTTCTCGACTTATCGTTGCTTTTACTAGCCAACGAAAAATGACCGAGCTAACCCTCTTGTTCCAAGAGTTTTTGTTTCTATGCTAAAGCCAATAGGCGAACGCCTTCATTTTTTATATTGATTGCCGAATTATAGTCACGATCTGCCACATAGCCACAAATACACTGGTATGTACGTTCAGATAAAGACATTTTCTTTTCTGCACCACAGTAAGAACATTTCTTTGTGGACGGAAACCATTTATCAATTTTGATAAGCTGTTTCCCTTGTTCTTTTAGCTTGTAGCCTAAGAAAGTGGTGAACATACCCCAACCGTTGTCATGAACGCTTTTTCCAAAGTGAAGGGCTTGAGACATTCCTTTCATGTCCAAGTCCTCAATGATAACAGCGTCATAGGTTGATGCTAATTCTTTTGATTTATGGTGAAGAAAGTTCTTACGTTGATTTGCTGTCTTTTTTGTAGTTCAGCCACTTTCAAACGCTGTTTTTCCCAACGTGAAGAACCTTTCTTTCTACGAGACAAAATACGCTGTTCTTTTGCCAGTTTGTCTAATGATTGTCGATAGAAACGTGGGTAATTGGCTTTCTCACCCTGTTCACTTTCAACATATAGACCATCCATAGCAAAATCCAGACCAACAACTTTCTGAATGGACACTGGTTTAATTTCCTTCTCGTACTCTGTCAAAATCGAGATATAGTATTTACCTGACTTTGTTTTAGAAATCGTGCAAGATTTCAATTTATAATCAGCAGGGATTTCCCTATGCTGTTTGATTTTCACTAATTTTAGTTTAGGTAATTTGATATGACCGTTTTGCAATTCGATATTTCCGTTCACTCGATTGGTTGTAAAAGACTGTTTTGACTTACGGTTTTTGAACTTTGGAAATTCTGCATTCCCTTCAAAGAAATTCTTATAAGCTTTTTGTAAGTTCATTTGTGCATTGGCCAAAGCTAAAGAATCCACTTCTTTTAGGAAAGGAAATTCATCTTTATATTTAGCTGGTGTCGGAAATTTTTGTTCTTTTAGTTTTTCTTTGTCATCCTTGAACTTTTCATAAGTCTCTTTGCGTTCTGTTAACATTTTGTTGTAGACAAAACGGACACAACCAAAAGCTTTAGCCAATAATACTTCTTGCTTTTTGTTTGGTAGCAAACGAAATTTGAAAGCTTTGTTTTGCTTAGTCATATCAATTCACCCCCTATACATTATAGTATAGAACAAATGTTTGCGTTTTTCAAATATTTTGGCTTACGCCAACCGAAATTCATCTCCCACCTACTCATTGGGCTACGCCCTTCACATTCCTTGAGGATGGGAGACTTCTTTCGGAAATCCGTTAAATTGACACCTTTAAAAAAGGGCTCTGTTAAACGGTACTGTTGATTTTTTGAACTATGTTGATTGGAGCGGAAGGCACGAAGACTCCTGCGGGAGAAGCGTGTCAGGGGAGACCCCGCAGGAGCAAAGCGACGAGGAGGCTCCCCTACCGCCCTAAGGTGCGCGAAGTGCTTGGAGAGGAAATCAACAGACATGTTTAACAGAGCCTTGAAACAAAAGAGCCGTACCTTTTTTTTACGGGGCGGCTCTAACAACAAAATGGATGATTGCGTTTCATTTCTCTTTATTTTTAATAACCCAAATTATGACGAAAATCCCGATAAAGCAAATAGAAAACAACAATAATTGACTGAACATAAAGACCACGTGATGCATCATCATATTCTTGCCCATCATCATTCCCATCGAACTAGGAGGGAACCATGCCATTCTCAGCACAAACAGAAGTAACCCAATGCCGAGAATAATAAAAAATATTGAAAAGATCTTCGACCAAATGTGTTTCATATTCCCACCTTATTCCACTTTATATCCGACGCCCCAAACAGTTTTAATAAATGATTTGTCTACGCCAGACGCTTTTAACTTTTCCCGAAGGTTCTTTATATGAGAATCCACGGTTCGATCTTCTCCCATAAATTCTATTCCCCAGACAATCTCAACCAGTTGTTCACGTGTTAACACTTTTCCTTTGTGGTTAATAAACGATTCTAGGATATCGAATTCCGTTTGAGTTAGATTAATAGTTTGTCCTTCATACTTAACAACACGAGCACCAATATCGATAGCTACTCCTTTATATTTAAGGACTTTCTCCTTTTTTATATGTTGATTTACTCTTCTTAGTAGGGCCTGGACTCTCACGATTAGTTCCGCTCCGTCAAACGGTTTTACAAGATAGTCATCAGCCCCAGTAGACAAGCCAGTCACTTTATCTTGTACCGTCCCTTTTGCAGTTAACATGATTATGGGGACATCTGATATCGCTCTTATTTTCCTGAGAGTTTCCCAACCATCCATTTTAGGCATCATGACATCCAGAATGATTAAACCGTATTGGTCTTTCAGAACATTTTGGTATGCCTCTTCTCCATTCTCCGCCTCCTCAATTAAATAATGATCTTGTAAGTATATTCCAATCAACTTTCGCATTTGAATTTCATCATCTACAATTAAAACTTTCTCCATTTGTTCATACATCTCCCATCAAGGAACTTCCACCGTTGGTTAATCCGTTAAAATATATCGTAAAGGTCGAGCCCTTATCTTCAATACTGTTTACAACGATTTCGCCTCCGTGAGCCTCAACAATTTGCTTTACAACAAACAGTCCCAAGCCGCTTCCACCAGTCTTCCGAGTTCTCGATTTATCAACCCGATAAAACCGTTCCCAAATATGAGGGATATCTAGTTTAGGAATACCTATCCCTGTGTCGCTAATCTCTATGATAATCATTTCTTTTTGTTGATAAGACTTAACAGTAATTTCACCAATATCGGTATATTTCAGTGCATTTTCAATCAAATTATAAACCACTTGTTCCATTCTTTGGATATCTAGACTAAGTTCGGGAATGTCATTTGCCAGATTCTTTTTCAAGACAATTCCTTTATCTACCGCTGCAGGCGTTAGGTTCATCATTACTTTTTCAATAATTGAATTTATGTTTACCATTTCCATCGACAACTCAAATTTTCCCACCTGTAGTTTACTCATTTCAAATAAATCATTCAACAGAAACGATAACCGGTTTGCTTCCTTATTTATGATTGCCGTGTACTCAGCTTGTTCTTCGTTATTCTTATACATCCCTTTACTGAGAATATCGCTGTAGCCTTTAATGTACGTTAACGGCGTTCGTAGTTCATGTGATACATCGGCTAAAAAGTCGTTTCTTGAGTCCTCAAAGGCTTGGAGCTTTTCCCCTAAACTTTGGATCGATTGGCCAAGTTGGGCAACTTCATCATTTCCTTTTGTAGGGATTTTTTGATTATACTCCCCTTTTGCCATTTTTTGCGTTGCATCTTTCATGATTAAGAGAGGTCTAGTGATCCTTTGGGAGATAATCCCAATTAAACCAAATGACAATAGGATCATCCCGATAAATGTAAGTAAAATCAAGATTTTTAATACAAGAACTATTTCCCTTACAATATTTGTTGGATAATCCTCCAATCATTGGCCATATGGAAATGGGCACT
>CAURFY010000002.1:0-28478 GCA_963524115.1 uncultured Bacillus sp. | reverse complement strand
GTTGAGAATATGAGGAGCCGATCCCTCTTTTGGAGAATGAATGGTTACTTCATCTATTTTTTGCAGATCATCTCTTAATTGTTCCATTATTTCCATCATAACAGATAATTTTTCAGTACGCTGATCCATAGATAATCTTAAAGCTTTAGCCATTGCCACGATACCAGCAACATTCTCTGTACCACTTCGGTGTTTTAATTCTTGCCCACCTCCAGAAAAAAGCGGAGAAATTTGTAAAGTATCTCTCAAAAATAAAGCCCCGGTCCCTTTTAAACCATGAAATTTATGACCAGAAATAGAGCATAAGTCAATTCCACATTCATGAAAATTCAAGGGCACTTTACACACACCCTGAACATGGTCAACATGAAACAATACTTTCGGATAATCCTTTAATAAGGTTCCTATTTCCTTAATAGGCTGGATTGTACCAACCTCATTGTTGACGTGAATGACAGAAACCAGGATAGTATCCTCCCTGAGGGCATTTTCTACATCTTTGACTGATATTCTACCATCTTGATCAGGTTTTAAATAGGTAATGATAAATCCTAACTGTTTTAATTGATCCATCGCCTCATAAACAGATGCATGCTCAATTTCTGTTGTAATAATGTGTTTTCCTCGACTTTTGTACATCAAGGCAGTTCCTTTAATCGCCAGATTATTGCTCTCCGTTCCACCCGAGGTAAAAAGAATTTCAGCTGATTTCACCTTCAAAAGCTTTGCAAGTTGATTTCTAGCTTGAGTTAATAACTGTTGTGCCATTCCACCTAATTGATGTAAGGAGGATGGATTTCCGTAATAATCCGTCGATACCTTCACAAAGGAATTAATCACTTCGTCAAATGGCTTTGTTGTTGCACTATTATCAAAATAAATCATGGTTTTCCCCTTTCACCTGCGTTCCATAAGCACCATTCGATATAATCATAATCCATTAAATACATAACATATATGTGTAAGTTTTAAGAATTCCTTTTCTCACTACTTTTTGATTATTATTCCAAAGTGACATCCAGAAAACAACCAAGTTTCTTGAAATTCAAAAATAAAACAGGCTCCCTATTGATAGGTAAACCTGTTAGCGAAAATATCACTAGATTAAATTTCTTCTGACAGCATTTTTTCAATTTTTTTAATCGCCCCAGGTTCAACCTTTTCGATGGTTGTAGCGGCCTGTTCAAGTGCTACTTTATAGTCAAAATCTCTAAATGCAAGCTCTGCCTCATATAAGCCTTCAGCCACTGAAGGGTACTTACTCTTATAGCGGTTTCCATATTGAATGACTTTTTCTGCCAATATCACATTTTCTAACATCTCTTTAGTTGTGCTAACTAATTCTTCCACTACTTTTACTGCTATATCTAAAAAATGCTGCACAATCGGAATATCAAGAGGTTTTTCAGCAAGTTTTTCCATTACTGTTTGTATACTTTCCTTTGCGTCATCCAACAAAAATTCATAATCATTAGGGAGGCCGGGAATTTTACTTTTTGAAATGGTTCTAATCATTTCACCAATACTCTTTTTGAGATCTTGGACTTTTTCCCGTGCTGCTAATTCATCTTTTCTCAATGCATCCAAAATTTCCCGATAATCTTTTTGGTCTTGTTCAAGCTTTTGAACCATCCCTTGAATTTCACTAAGATCCTCGGAAAGGTGAGTTTGAGCAAAATCTGGTTGGGTTAATCTTATTTCCAAAAGTTCAAACCGCTTCATAAGCTGAGCAAGTTGCTTTTCTGATTTTTTCTGAGCCTCAAGTTCCATCTCCGACAAATGATAAATTTGCTGGACTAGCTCAGTTTCTTCCTTCAATATATTACTGTTATCAACAGCATCTGCTAAATGAGATTTCGTTTCGTCTTTATGTTGATGAATATAGTGCTTAGCAAGAACTTCCTTCTCTAGCAAAACATACAATAACTCTATTTCCTCTTTTACTATCTCAATTCCGGTCAGTACCTCATCAACCTCTGTCCGTTCCAGATGAGATAAAAATTGTTGAATACCCGCCTCTCACCGATTGGTCTCTTTCTCAAATTGCAAGTGCTCAAGGCAATAGCCCTGTTCAACCATTTCTAGATAACCATCCTTTAATTCATTCATTTGCATAGGTAAACCTGTTTGACAATCAATTAATAGGCCTGGTATTACTTGCATTTTGTCGGTTATTCTCATTAAAGTGTCTTTAATTAATAATACAACCTCGCGTGCCTCCAGATAATCTCCATTTTCCGTTTTCTCTTCAAATAATTGAAATTTAGCTAACAAATCATCTAATTGTTTTTCAAAAGAATCAACAGAATGACCAAATGTATGACGATGGGCTAATAATGCCTTTTTACAATCACGGTACACTTTCATTAATTCTTCAATTTCTTCATGATTCTTTTGCTCGCTTCCAATAAGTTCCTTTAATTCAGACAGTATTTTTTTGATTTTTTCTTCAATGTCCGTTAGGATTGTTTCAATTTTCACTTGAACTTCTTTAGCCTTTTTGAAGCGTAATTTATCAATATACTCCTCCGAATCAAATAAAAACTCCTCAATATTTGGAAGCTGCCCACCAACAATTTCATCCCATTCTTTACGCCATTGGTCGAAGAGCTCCTCTGTTTGCCCAGTCATATTTAATTGTTTCACTTTTGACATTTCCTCAAGAACGGGACGGTTTAAAATATCAATTTTCCAACTTTCAAGCCGATCTATCTCTTTATAATATTTTTTCCTTGTAAAATACCCCAACAATAATACACCTAGCACAATCACAATCGCACCGATCCCAAATCCCATTATGCACACCTGCTCTCACAAAATACGAAGTTCTCATCCGCATCAATGTTTATTTTTATGATAAACTTTTATCCAAATTCTTCTTAGTTTCTCTCGAAATTATTCAATCTGCAGAGTAAAGTCTAATATGTACTAAACTTAAACCATGACAAACATTAAAAATATCCATTTCAATGTTTTTATGATACCATGTAAACGACATTTTTTGACTAATAAATTCTTTTTTTTGGTAGAAATTCTCCCAATAGTAATCATTGTTCAAGAATTATTAAGAAAAATCGAATCCTCCTACAGATTTCACACCATATAGTTTCAAATATTTTCTTTTTGTAAGGCTGTGTTAAAGCTCAATGTTGATTTTTGCACGCTGTTGATTGGAGTGGAAGGTGCGAGACTCCTGCGGGAGCAGCGGGACAGGTGAGACCTCGCAGGAGCTTTAGCTTTGATGCGGCTCACCGCCCGCCCCTAAGGTGCGCGAAGCGCCTGGAATGGAAATCAACATTCTAGTTAAACAGAGCCAAGTGGAAAAATAACCAGGAAATTAGTCTATATCTAAATATTTTGCAAATAATAGAAATAACTTTGAGTATATATTCAACAGGGGGTTAAGAAGAATGGAATTGTCAGTAAACGTAATTGGAGCAGGATTGGCAGGAAGTGAAGCAGCATGGCAAATAGCAAAACGCGGTATTAAGGTCCGTTTATATGAAATGAGACCAGTGAAACAAACCCCTGCTCATCATACGGACAAATTTGCCGAATTGGTATGTAGCAACTCATTACGCGCCAATACGTTAACGAATGCTGTCGGTGTATTAAAAGAAGAAATGAGAATGTTTGACTCAATCATCATGGGAGCCGCAGACGCATGTGCCGTCCCAGCTGGAGGGGCATTGGCTGTTGACCGTCATGAATTTGCAGAATATGTAACCAAACAAGTAAAGGAACATCCCAACGTAACTGTTATCCACGAAGAAGTAACAGAAATTCCAGAGGGTCCCACTGTCATTGCTACAGGTCCGTTAACCAGTGAATTACTTTCTAAAAAACTAAGTGAATTAAGTGGAGAAGATTACCTATATTTCTACGATGCAGCTGCACCGATTATTGAAAAGGAAAGCATCAATCTTGATAAAGTTTATTTAAAATCAAGATATGACAAGGGGGAAGCAGCCTATCTAAATTGTCCGATGACTGAGGAAGAATTTGACCTTTTTTATGAGGCATTAATCAGTGCTGAAACAGTCCCTTTAAAGGAGTTTGAAAAAGAAGTATTTTTTGAAGGATGTATGCCAATTGAAGTGATGGCAAATCGTGGTAAAAAGACCATGCTTTTTGGTCCAATGAAGCCTGTGGGATTAGAAAATCCTAAAACTGGAAAGAGACCTTTTGCAGTCGTTCAATTGCGTCAAGATGATGCTGCTGGTACTTTGTATAATATTGTCGGCTTTCAGACACATTTAAAATGGGGTCCGCAAAAAGAAGTGATACAATTAATACCTGGCTTAGAACAAGCTGAAATTGTGCGTTACGGTGTTATGCATCGGAATACGTTCATGAACTCGCCCAAAGTATTAAATGCAACCTATCAATTTAAAACGCGCGATGATCTGTTTTTTGCAGGGCAAATGACAGGGGTTGAAGGCTATGTAGAATCAGCAGCAAGTGGTCTCATTGCTGGGTTGAACATGGCTAGATATGTACTAGGTAAAGAAACGGTAGAATTTCCTCCCGAAACAGCGATGGGAAGTATGGCCCGATATATTACAACGGCCAATCCAAAAAACTTTCAGCCTATGAATGCAAATTTCGGATTATTTCCAGACCTTCCGGAAAAAATTAGAGGAAAAAAAGAACGGAACGAACAGCATGCAAATAGAGCGTTACAAACAATTCAGAACTTTGTGAAAGTTTTGTAAAGTTCCTTGTCACGGCTTATTAAATATGATAATATTTAGAAGCCCTTGTGAGGTGGCCAAATTGACGGTAAATGTGAACGTTTCTTTAAAGTTATTTATTGAATATTTACAAATAGAGAAAAATTCTTCACAATATACAATTGAACATTATCAACATGATATTAGAGAATTCCTTATGTTCATGTCTGAACAAGGAATTAATCATTTCGAACATGTGCAATATTTAGATGTAAGGATTTATTTAACCAAACTGTATGAAAAGAAACTTGCCAGAAAGTCAGTGGCACGCAAAGTCTCTAGTTTACGCAGCTTTTATAAATTTTTACTCAGAGAAGAAATGGTTAAAGATAACCCCTTTTCTTTAGTATCCATTCCCAAAATTGAAAAGCGACTACCTGCTTTTTTTTACGAAACAGAACTCGAAGAACTTTTTAAAGCCTGTGATTTAACTACCCCGCTTGGTCAAAGAAATAATGCATTATTAGAGCTTTTTTATGCTACTGGTATTCGTGTCAGCGAATTGTGCCAAATTAGCTTAAAAGATTTAGATTTGTTTATTTCGACAGTCCTTGTTCATGGGAAAGGGCAAAAGCAAAGATATGTACCTTTTGGAAGCTTTGCACATGACGCGTTAGAACTGTACATACAACAAGGGAGAAATGAAATTCTCTCAAGCAAAAAGGATGAACACAACATTTTGTTTGTGAATTTCCGAGGAGGTCCTTTAACACCAAGAGGAGTTCGTACAATTTTAAACTCAATCATCGATAAGTCAGCTTTAAGTGGCAAGATCCATCCACATATGCTACGCCATACCTTCGCTACACATCTGTTAAACAATGGTGCCGATATGCGTACAGTGCAAGAGTTACTTGGTCATGCCTTTCTTTCATCGACCCAAGTTTATACACATGTTACAAAAGAGTTTCTACGGAAAACATATATGTCACATCATCCGAGGGCTTAAGCGAAAAGAAAGGGGATTTGTTACATGTCTCAAATTCATGCTACTACTATTTTTGCTGTCCAACATAATGGAAAATGTGCGATGGCTGGCGACGGTCAAGTCACATTAGGGAATGCAGTTGTGATGAAACACACAGCAAGAAAAGTCAGAAAGTTGTTTAATGGAAAAGTGATTGCTGGTTTTGCTGGTTCAGTTGCAGATGCATTTACATTGTTTGAAATGTTTGAGGGGAAACTTGAAGAATATAACGGTAATCTTCAAAGAGCTGCGGTAGAATTGGCGAAGAAATGGCGAAGCGATAAAATGCTGAGACAATTGGAAGCCATGTTGATTGTTATGAATGAAAAAGATTTACTGTTAATTTCAGGGACTGGTGAAGTGATTGAGCCCGATGATGGTATTTTGGCAATTGGCTCTGGTGGCAATTTTGCATTGGCTGCGGGACGAGCTTTAAAAAGATACACTGGCGATCATTTAACTGCCCGGGAAATCGCTCAGTCAGCACTTGAAATAGCGGCTGACATTTGTGTTTTTACAAATGACCATATTATTGTTGAAGAGCTTTAGCGAAAAGGAGTGTTGAGTCAATGGGAAAAACAACAAATTTAACCCCTCGTCAAATCGTTGATAGGCTTGATCAATATATCGTCGGACAAAAAGACGCAAAAAAAGCCGTTGCTGTTGCCCTTAGAAATCGATATCGTCGAAGCCTTTTATCCGAACAATTACGAGACGAAATTGTTCCGAAAAATATTTTAATGATTGGTCCAACCGGGGTCGGTAAAACTGAAATTGCCCGTCGAATGGCAAAAATAGTTAGTGCTCCATTCATTAAAGTAGAGGCAACAAAATTCACTGAAGTTGGTTACGTGGGTCGTGATGTTGAATCCATGGTAAGAGACTTAGTGGAAACTTCGGTCCGATTGGTGAAAGAAGAAAAAATCATCAGCGTGAAGGATCGAGCAGAAGAAAATGCGAACCGTCGTTTAGTGGAGTTGTTAGTACCTAGTGCTAAAAAGACATCTACCTACAAAAACCCTCTAGAAATGTTGTTTGGGGGAAACAACTCACAAAACGACCAGGATGAAAATCAATCAGCAGAAGAATCAACGAACTATGAAAAACGAAAAATTGTTCAGGAAAAGCTTGCATTGGGGACATTGGAAGACGATGTGGTAACGGTTGAGGTTGAAGAGCAACAGCCGTCCATGTTTGATATGCTTCAAGGTTCCGGCATGGAACAAATGGGAATGAACATGCAAGATGCCCTTAGCAACTTGATGCCTAAAAAACGTAAAAAGCGAAAGCTTACTGTCCGTGAAGCACGTAAGGTTTTGATTAACGAAGAAGCTCAAAAGCTAATCGACATGGATGAAGTTACGTTAGACGCTGTACGTCGTGCTGAACAGACCGGAATTATTTTCATCGATGAAATTGATAAAATTGCTAGCAAAAATTCTGGTGGATCATCCGCCGATGTATCTCGTGAAGGTGTGCAGAGGGATATTCTCCCGGTTGTGGAAGGATCAACTGTCGTGACAAAATACGGTTCGGTCAAGACTGATTATATCTTGTTTATTGCAGCTGGTGCGTTTCATACGGCTAAGCCTTCTGACTTGATCCCTGAACTACAGGGGCGTTTCCCAATCCGTGTGGAGTTAACAAAACTTACTATAGATGATTTTGTTAAAATCTTAATTGAGCCCGATAATGCTCTCATAAAACAATATCAGGCATTATTAAATACTGAAGGTATACAAATTGAATTTTCTGACGATGCTATTCGTAAGCTTGCTGAAGTTGCATTTGAGGTTAATCAAAATACCGATAATATTGGGGCAAGACGTCTGCACACAATACTTGAAAAACTTTTGGAGGATTTATCCTTCGAGGCGCCCGAAATTACTTTAGAAACTGTAAAAATTACACCAAACTACGTTGAAGAAAAACTCGGAGTGATTGCTCGAGATAAGGATTTAAGTCAGTTTATTCTCTAGCAAGGTGTGATTAAATTTAGTGGAACTAATTATTAGTTTAAATAGAGATAAAAAAACAATAAAATATGATGTTTGTTCGAAGCACATAGGAGGAAGAACAATGGATTTATTGACAAAAACAAGAACGATCAACAAGATGCTACAAAAGGCTGCAGGAAAACCTGTTAACTTCAAAGAAATGGCTGAAATACTACGTGATGTGATTGAAGCAAACGTATTCGTAGTAAGTCGTCGTGGTAAGCTATTAGGGTTTGCCATCAAACAATCAATCGAAAATGAACGTATGAAACAAATGTTAGAAGATCGTCAATTTCCTGAAGATTACACTAAAAGTTTATTTAACATCCAAGAAACTTCTTCAAATCTTGATGTTGAAAGTGAATATACAGCATTCCCAGTTGAAAATAAATCATTATTCAATGCCGGCTTAACTACTATTGTACCGATCATTGGTGGTGGAGAACGCTTAGGCACGCTTATTTTATCTCGTTTAGAAGAGCAATTTCATGATGATGATTTAATCTTGGCTGAATACGGTGCAACAGTAGTTGGAATGGAGATCCTTCGTGAAAAGGCTGACGAAATCGAAGGCGAAGCAAGAAGTAAAGCGGTTGTACAAATGGCGATTAGTTCATTGTCTTACAGTGAGCTTGAAGCGATTGAGCATATTTTTGAAGAACTTAACGGAAATGAAGGGCTACTTGTCGCTTCAAAGATTGCTGACCGCGTAGGTATTACCCGTTCAGTTATTGTAAATGCACTTCGCAAACTTGAAAGTGCTGGCGTCATTGAATCACGTTCACTTGGAATGAAAGGAACTTATATTAAAGTTCTTAATGACAAATTCCTTGTTGAACTTGAAAAATTAAAATCTAACTAATTAATATAATAATGCAAAAACAACCCAAGTGGCTCGCTTAGCTCCTTGGGTTGTTTTTTTGAAACAAGCACAGCGTTGCTAAATGAATTTCATGAAACTTTTTTGATGAAATATCAACAAATTACAAGGAATAACTTGATTGTCATAACCACATGTGCTATATTATTTCATGGTGTTAATACACACGCTAATGGATTTAATCGGTTGGTGCTGTTCATAACAGTTTCCGTTTAAAGATGAATTTAGCGGAGGAAATCCAAAACCTTTAGGAGGAAAAAAACATGTCAGTCATTTCTATGAAACAATTGCTTGAAGCTGGTGTACATTTCGGACACCAAACTCGTCGCTGGAACCCTAAGATGAAGAAATATATCTTCACTGAGCGTAACGGTATCTACATCATCGACCTACAAAAAACAGTTAAAAAGGTTGAAGAAGCTTATAATTTCGTGAAGGAACTTGCTGGTAACGGCGGTAAAATCCTTTTCGTTGGAACAAAAAAACAAGCTCAAGATTCTGTTAGAGACGAAGCAGCTCGTTCTGGTATGTACTTTGTTAACCAACGCTGGTTAGGTGGTACATTAACAAACTTCGAAACAATCCAAAAACGGATTTCACGTTTAAAAGATATCGAAAGAATGGCAGAGGATGGCACATTTGAAGTCCTTCCTAAAAAAGAAGTTGTTCAATTAAGAAAACAACAAGAACGTTTAGAAAAGTTCCTTGGCGGGATTAAAGATATGAAAGGTCTTCCAGACGCTTTATTTATCATCGACCCTCGCAAAGAACGTATTGCGGTTGCTGAAGCACATAAATTGAACATTCCAATCGTTGGTATTGTTGATACAAACTGCGATCCTGATGAAATCGATTATGTAATCCCTGCAAACGACGATGCGATCCGTGCAGTTAAACTTTTAACTGGTAAAATGGCGGATGCAATTCTAGAGGCAAAACAAGGCGAAGAGGTTACTGCTTAATTTAAAACTTCTTCATATCATTTGATAACTTAGCAGACATTAAAGGTGATAAGAGGGAGCACCCTTTATCACCTTTTTTTAAAAAAGAATATCAGAGCAAGAGGAAGTTTAGCTTTATTAGAACTTGTAAAAAATAGTACATAGATATATTAAGGAGGAATTTTCATTATGGCAATTACAGCTCAAATGGTTAAGGAACTTCGTGAAAAGACAGGCGCCGGGATGATGGATTGTAAAAAGGCCCTTCAAGAAACAGATGGTGATATGGAAAAAGCAATCGATTTCTTACGTGAAAAAGGGATTGCAAAAGCAGCAAAAAAATCTGACCGTATCGCAGCAGAAGGGATCACTTCGATTATTACTGAAGGTAATGATGCAGTTATTTTAGAAGTTAACTCTGAAACTGACTTTGTTGCAAAAAATGAAGGATTCCAAGTTCTTGTAAAAGAATTAGGAGCACACCTTCTTAAAAACAAACCAGCTACAGTTGAAGAAGCTGAAACACAAACAATGGAAAACGGTGCCACTGTAACAGATTACGTAAATGCAGCGATAGCAAAAATAGGTGAAAAATTAAGCCTCCGTCGTTTTGCAGTTAAAACAAAAACAGACAACGATGCATTCGGTGCATACTTGCATATGGGTGGACGTATTGGTGTATTAGCTGTGCTTGAAGGTACTACTGAAGAACCAGCAGCAAAAGACGTGGCTATGCATATTGCAGCTTTAAACCCTAAATATGTATCTCGTGATGAAGTATCTGCTGAAGAAGTAGAACATGAGCGTCAAGTATTAACTCAACAAGCCCTTAATGAAGGAAAACCAGAAAAGATCGTTGAAAAAATGGTTGAAGGTCGTTTAGGCAAATATTTCGAAGATGTTTGTGTTCTTGACCAAGCGTTCATCAAAAACCCAGACCAAAAGGTCCGCCAATTTGTTCAATCAAAAGGCGCTACTCTTCGCGAGTTTGTTCGTTATGAAGTCGGCGAAGGCCTTGAAAAACGTGAAGAAAACTTTGCAGAAGAAGTTATGAATCAAATTAAAAAATAATTTTACAAGAGAGTTGCTTTCAATCCATGGGGTTAATGCAATGATCGCTTTAAATGAATGGTATGTGGTACACAGAGTGTTCCCTATTTTTAAGAGTAATTTTACTGAAAAGCTAATTGGAGGTTCATATGAGCAGCCCTAAATATAAACGCGTTGTGTTAAAATTAAGTGGTGAAGCATTAGCAGGAGATCAAGGATTTGGTATTCTTCCTTCTGTCATTAAGTCCGTCGCAGACCAAGTGAAAGAAATAGCAGAATTAGGTGTAGAAGTTGCAGTAGTTGTTGGTGGCGGAAACATTTGGCGCGGTAAAATTGGTAGCGAAATGGGGATGGATCGGGCGACTGCAGATTATATGGGGATGTTAGCCACTGTGATGAATTCTTTAGCTCTTCAAGATAGTCTTGAGCAATGTGGAATTGCAACACGTGTACAGACATCAATTGAAATGCGTCAAGTCGCAGAACCGTATATTCGTCGACGCGCTATCCGCCATTTAGAAAAGAAACGTGTTGTCATATTTGCTGCAGGAACAGGTAATCCATACTTCTCGACTGATACGACAGCTGCACTCAGAGCTGCTGAAATTGAAGCAGATGTAATTTTAATGGCCAAAAACAATGTTGATGGCGTATATTCAGCTGACCCACGCATTGATAAAAACGCTAAAAAATATGATGAATTATCGTATCTTGATGTATTAAAAGAAGGACTTGCAGTGATGGATTCAACTGCATCTTCATTATGTATGGATAACGATATTCCTTTAGTTGTCTTCTCCATTATGGAAAAAGGTAATATTAAACGAGTCGTCATGGGTGAAACCATCGGAACCATTGTAAGGGGGAAATAATCATGCCAAAACAAGTTATAGCCAATGCAAAAGATAAGATGTCAAAAGCAATTTCTGCCTATACTCGTGAGCTTGCTAGTATTCGTGCTGGTAGAGCCAACGCATCTTTACTTGATAAACTTACGGTAGAATATTATGGGGCCCCAACGCCTGTTAATCAAATCGCAGGAATTTCCGTTCCAGAAGCGCGTCTTTTGGTCATCCAGCCTTATGATAAAACCATATTAGGCGATATTGAAAAGGCTATTTTAAAATCAGATTTAGGTCTGAATCCATCAAATGATGGAAGCATTATTCGTATGGCGATTCCGCAATTGACCGAAGAGCGTCGTAAAGAGCTAGTAAAGGTCATTAAAAAGGATTCTGAAGAGGCTAAAGTTGCAGTCCGCAATATTCGTCGAGATGCAAATGAAGATTTGAAAAAGCTTGAAAAGAACGGGGATATTACAGAGGACGAACTTCGGGGCTTCAATGATAATATCCAGAAGCTTACTGATGATCACATTAGCAAAATTGACGGTATAACAAAAGATAAAGAAAAAGAAATAATGGAAGTCTAACAAAGAGACGACCCACATAAAACCCTCTGTTAATAGGGGGTTTTTTTACTACTTCTACCTTCTGAATAAAGGTCCTTGTACATAGTCTTTTATAGAGATATCTTACTGTATTTTTGGTATGATAAGAGCATGTGAATAAGATGATAGGAAATTTTAACAAAGACGCAGTCAAAAGGATGGATTTTTGATTCCTTTTTCGCTGGTTTAGATTAACTTATTTTTGGAGGAGCTATCTAATGTTAAATAAATTAAAGCTATGGAAGAACGGGCCACACTCTTCCAATCTCCGAGAGCGAATGGTACAAATAAAAGGGCAGCAAGTTCCTTCACATGTCGCAATTATCATGGATGGTAATGGAAGATGGGCGAAAAAAAGAGCCTTACCACGCATTGCTGGACATCATGAGGGTATGAAGGTAGTTCGAAAAATTACGAAATTAGCAAGCGAAATGGGAATAGATGTCCTAACCTTATATGCGTTCTCAACGGAGAACTGGAAACGGCCAAAAAAAGAAGTGGATTATTTATTAAAACTACCTGAAGAATTCTTAGGCACTTTCTTACCAGAACTTGTTAAAGAAAATGTAAGAGTTACGATGATGGGTTATGAGGAGAATTTGCCTAGTCATACATTAAGAGCAATCCAAAAAGCGATGAATGAAACAAAGGATAATACAGGACTTGTTTTGAATTTTGCTTTAAATTATGGGAGTAGGGCGGAAATCGTTGATGCGGTGAAGCAGGTCTTAAATGACTGTAAAAATGGTATACTAGATGAAAATGAACTTACAGAAGAAACGTTCTCATCGTACCTAATGTCAGTAAATATAAAAGATCCAGATTTGTTAATCCGAACAAGCGGAGAAATCCGACTGAGCAATTTTATGCTCTGGCAGTTAGCCTATTCAGAGTTTTGGTTTACCGAAGTCCTTTGGCCTGATTTTGAAGAACAACATTTTATGGAGGCTATTGAAGCCTATCAAAATCGACAAAGAAGATTTGGAGGAGTGTAAGACACTCTCATCATGAAAAAGGTGTTGAAGTACTAAATGAAGCAACGAATCGTAACAGCGATTATTGCAGCAGCCATTTTTTTACCGATTGTTATTTTTGGAGGAAGTCTTTTCATTTTTTTAGCCTACCTCCTTGCATCTATTGCACTGTATGAGTTATTAAAAATGCGTAAGCTTAGCTTGTTTTCTATTCCAGGTATGATCTCACTTATACTTTTGTGGATTTTTTTGATACCAACTCAATTTGAGGGCGTCTTAGAGAACATAAATTATACAAAATCAGAGCTTGGATTACTTGGCGTTTTATTGTTTTTGACCTATACAGTGGCGATAAAAAACCGTTTTACATTTGAAGATGTTGGATTTTCGACATTAGCAATCATCTATGTGGGAACAGGTTTTTACTATTTCATTGAAACTAGGGAAGTTGACTTAATCTATATCTTTTATTCTTTATTTATTATTTGGGCCACTGATTCTGGTGCCTATTTTATTGGTAGGGCATTTGGAAAAAATAAGCTCTGGCCAGAAATTAGTCCTAATAAAACGGTAGAGGGGTTCATCGGCGGCATTTTATGTGCCCTTGTTGTCGCGGTCTTGTTTGTATATCTATCAGACATTGACGCCACGTTAATACAGTTGCTATGGATTACCACCTTGCTATCTATTTTTGGGCAAATTGGTGACTTGGTTGAATCAGCCATTAAACGCCATTACGATGTTAAGGATTCCGGAAACATCCTACCTGGGCATGGCGGAATCTTAGATCGGTTCGACAGCTTACTTTTTGTATTGCCATTAATGCATTTTTTCCATTTGTTATAAAGGACAATGGAACATTTTTTGTAGTTTTAGGAGTGGAATATAGTGAAGTATATTAGTTTGTTAGGTGCTACTGGTTCAATTGGAACACAAACACTCGATGTCATAAAAGAACATCCAACTGAATTTTCATTGGTTGCCATGTCTGTCGGTCGGAATATCAATCTCGCCAGGACCATCATCTCTCAATTTAGTCCTAAGCTAGTTTCTGTCCAAGAAAAATCAACTTGTGATACATTAAAGGTGGAATTTCCTGATACAACCTTTACATATGGTGAAGAGGGCTTAACTGAAGTGGCTGTCTATGATCAGGCAAATATTTTAGTGAATGCAGTATTAGGAAGTGTTGGACTATATCCAACGCTCCAAGCAATTTCAGCGAAAAAAACGATTGCAATTGCCAATAAGGAAACACTTGTAACAGCAGGACATTTAGTTATGGACGCTGTGAAGAAAAATGGCGTTGAATTGTTACCCGTTGATAGTGAACATTCTGCTATATTTCAAGCACTACAAGGCGAAAAAGCGAAAAATATCGAACAATTAATTTTAACCGCTTCAGGCGGAAGCTTTAGGGATCGAACTCGTGAAGATTTAGAAACCGTAACACTAAATGAAGCATTAGCTCATCCAAACTGGTCAATGGGGGCAAAAATAACGATTGATTCTGCAACAATGATGAATAAGGGGCTCGAAGTAATTGAAGCGCATTGGCTATTTTCAGTCCCATACGAAAAAATTAGCGTTTTGCTTCATAAAGAAAGCATTATTCATTCAATGGTTGAGTTTCACGATAGTAGTATTATTGCTCAATTGGGTTCCCCAGATATGAGAGTTCCGATTCAGTTTGCGTTAACCTATCCTGATAGACTTCCATTTCCTAGTGCAAAACGGCTGAATTTAGCTCAAGTGGGTCAATTGCATTTTACTGAGATGGACTTTGACAGATTCCGTTGTTTACAATTTGCCTATGAAGCAGGAAAAATTGGCGGTACAATGCCAACCGTAATGAATGCAGCAAATGAAGCAGCTGTTGCAGCATTTTTAGATGGGAAAATTAAGTTTTTACAAATAGAGGATTTAATTGAAAAAGCACTTACTGCTCATCAAAGTATTAAGAATCCAAGTCTTGAAACCATTCAAGAAATTGATAAAGAAACGAGACACTATATAAAAACACTTCTATAAAAAAGGTGGTTTTTAAGTTTGACAACAGTTATAGCCTTTATTGTGATATTCGGCGCCCTCGTATTCTTTCATGAATTAGGACACTTCATCTTCGCCAAACGAGCTGGGATACTTTGTAGAGAATTTGCTATTGGCTTTGGTCCAAAAGTATTTTCCCATAAAAAAGGGGAAACCACCTATACGATTCGCTTGCTTCCAATTGGCGGATTTGTACGTATGGCTGGTGAGGATCCCGAAATGGTGGAAATTAAGCCAGGACACCGAATTGGTCTTTTACTTGATCAAGATGAAAAAATCACAAAAATTATTTTAAATAATAAGGATAAATATCCCGAGGCGAGAATTGTTGAAGTTGAATCTGCAGATATCGAACGAGATTTATTCATAAAAGGGTATGCAGATGGGGATGAAGAGACAGTCCAAACTTTCACTATTAATCGGGAAGCAGTTATGGTTGAAGATGGAACGGAAACCCAAATTGCTCCATATGACCGTCAGTTTTCCTCGAAAACCTTGGGTCAGCGAACAATGGCTATTTTTGCCGGACCAATGATGAATTTTATCCTAGCCTTTGTGGTGTTTGTGATTATTGCCTTGCTACAAGGGGTACCATCATTGGATCCAATGCTAGGTAAACTTACTCCTGATGGTGCTGCACTAAAAGCAGGTCTAAAAGAAGGGGATATTGTTCAAAGCATCAAGGGGGCTGAAATTTCAAGCTGGACTGATGTAGTAGAAATGATCCGTAAAAACCCAAATACCGAATTAGAATTTGCAATTGAACGAAATGGGAAAACAATGGAAATCCCTGTAACCCCTGAACGTAAGAAAGTTGATGGAGAAAACATCGGGATCATTGGTGTATATAGTCCTGTTGAAAAATCACCATTAAAAGCAGTAACATACGGATTCCACGAAACCTATAATTGGACAAAAGATATTTTTGGAATGTTAGGTAAATTAGTTACAGGTCAATTTTCTATAGATGCCCTTTCAGGTCCGGTGGGTATATATCAATCGACCGATATGGTTGCTAAATCAGGGATTTACTACCTAATGAAATGGGCAGGTATTTTAAGCATCAATCTTGGAATCATGAACTTGCTACCTATTCCTGCACTTGATGGAGGAAGATTACTGTTTTTTGCGATTGAAGCGTTGCGCGGAAAACCGATTGATCGCCAAAAAGAAGGGATGGTACACTTCATCGGATTCGCATTACTCATGCTATTGATGCTCGTTGTTACCTGGAATGATATACAAAGATTTTTCCTATAAAATAAGAGGTGCTAATAGATGAAGCAAAGTATGACGTTTATTCCAACACTCCGCGAAGTTCCTGCAGATGCGGAAATAAAGAGCCATCAATTATTATTACGTGCCGGCTTTATGCGGCAAAATGCTAGTGGAATTTATAGTTATTTACCATTGGCAAAAAAAGTCCTACAAAAAGTTGAGGCGATTGTTCGTGAAGAAATGGACAATGCAGGTGCAGTTGAATTATTAATGCCCGCCCTCCAACAGGCAGAATTATGGCAGGAGTCTGGTCGCTGGTATACTTATGGACCAGAGTTGATGCGCATGAAGGACCGCCATTCTCGAGAATTTGCACTTGGAGCCACACATGAAGAAGTGATTACGAGCTTGGTAAGAGATGAAGTAAAATCCTACAAAAGATTGCCGCTAACTCTTTATCAAATCCAGTCTAAGTTTCGTGACGAAAAACGGCCTCGATTTGGGTTATTACGAGGCCGAGAATTTATTATGAAGGATGCGTACTCCTTTCATTCATCCATGGAAAGTTTAGATGAAGTATATGATAAGTTATTTGCGGCTTATTCTAACATCTTTGCCCGGTGCGGCTTAAACTTCCGTGCCGTTATTGCCGATTCTGGGGCAATGGGCGGAAAAGACACTCATGAATTTATGGCACTTTCAGATGTTGGAGAAGATACCATTGCCTATTCAGATACGTCTGACTATGCAGCTAACATTGAAATGGCTCCAGTTATTTCAACTTATGAAAAATCAAACGAACCACTACTAAGCCTTGAGAAAGTTAGAACTGAAAACCAACGCTCTATTGAAGAGGTTTCAGGTTATTTAAAAGTTGACGCGTCAAAGTGCATTAAATCATTAATGTTTAAAATTGATGATCGGAATGTATTGGTGCTCGTTCGTGGTGATCATGAAGTAAATGATATCAAGCTTAAAAATATATTTGAAGCCAGCTCCGTTGAATTAGCCGATACAGAAGAAACAGCAGCAATACTAGGTTGTCCTGTCGGATCATTAGGGCCAATTGGTGTAGAAAATGTCGAAATCATTGCTGATCACGCTGTTGAATTCATCGTTAATGGTGTGACTGGAGCTAATGAAGAACATTACCATTATACAAATGTTAATGCAGGCCGTGATTTTACTGTAAGTAAATATGTCGATCTTCGTTTTATCCAAGAAGGGGATCTTTCTCCAGATGGGAATGGAAAGATTTTATTTGCAAAGGGAATTGAGGTTGGCCATGTCTTTAAGCTTGGCACACGCTATAGTGAAGCGATGAACGCCACTTATTTAGATGAATTTGGAAAAGCGAAACCAATGATAATGGGTTGTTATGGAATTGGTGTATCAAGAACAATGGCAGCCGTAGCTGAGCAATTTAATGATGAGAAAGGTTTGGTTTGGCCTGTTAAAATCTCTCCATTCGATATTCATCTTATTCCAGTTAATGGAAGGGATGAAAATCAGGCATCATTGGCAGATGAACTTTATTTGACTCTGAAACAAAACCGTTTTGATGTGTTGCTTGATGATCGAATAGAGCGTCCAGGTGTAAAATTTGCTGATTCTGATTTAATTGGTTTACCAATTCGTGTAACAATTGGTAAAAAAGCTACTGAAGGAATTGTCGAAGTGAAAATTCGTAAAACCGGAGAAGTACTAGAAGTGCAAAAAGATGAGCTAGTCGAGCGACTAACACAACTTTTGTTATCATTATAATGAGATGGCTGGCGAGAAACCTTCGTCAGCCTTTTTTATGTTATTTTTCCAGGTCAATCTGCCAAAATCAGTCGTATATCCGCAAAAGTTTGTGTTCAATCCGCGGAAATCGGCCGCCAATCCGCGGAAATCAGCTGCCAATCCGCCGAAAACGGCTGCCAATTCGCCGAAATCGGCCGCCAATCCGCGGAAATCAGCTGCCAATCCGCGGAAACCGGCTGCCAATCCGCCGAAATCGGCTGCCAATCCGCCGAAAAATACGTTCAATCCGCGAAAAAAGCCTCCCAATCCGCCACAGCAAATCTTAATCAATCTCCCCCATTTTACGACCAGGTCACTTACCGATTTTTCTCTGATAATCAAGTTAATGATATGTTATAATATCCTTTGTTCTATTTTAATTTCATAAACAATAAAGAGAATAGATTATGAATATGGGAGTGAGAACTTTTGAGCGATGATAAAGGCAAAAAAGAGCAATTCCTAGTCTTGCTCCAACAGCTACAAATGACTGAAGACGCAATCGTCCAACACTTTGAAAATGCCCAATTGCAAAAAGTTGTTGTCGATAAAAAATTAACTAAATATCATTTTCATTTTTCAATTGAAAAAATACTACCTGCAAATATCTATAGTTTAATGGCAGCAAGGTTACAAAGGACATTTTCATATATCGCGAAGACTTCTACTTTTTCACTACAAGTTCAGGACCACCAATTTCAAGCTGAGACAGTACAGGGTTATTGGAATTTATGTCTTCAAGAAATTGACGGGATGTCCCCCCCGACACAAAAGCTTCTACATGAGCAAGTTCCGAAAATTAATGGAAATAAAATCATTATAACTGTTCGTAATGAACCAGAAGGTCAAAGTATCAAGAAAAAGCACGCCACTGTCATTTCTGATATATACCAATCCTTTGGTTTCCCACTTATGGTAATGGATATAGAAGTATCACACGATACAAAAGAAGTAGAAAACTTTATCAAGGCGAAAGAAAAGGAAGATCAAGAAAAGGCATTTCTTGCACTTGTTGAAATGCAGAAGAAAGATGCAGATAAGGAAAAAGGGGGGGAAGGTGCACCTCAAGGCCCACTAACTGTTGGTTTAACGATTAAGGATAATTCCGAATTTCGTAGAATCGAAGAAATTAATGAAGAGGAACGACGCGTGGCCATCCAAGGGTATGTTTTTGATGCTGAAACGAAGGAATTGCGTAGCGGTCGGACTTTATTAACCTTCAAAATCACTGACTATACAAGTTCGATCATGGTAAAAATGTTCTCAAGAGATAAAGAGGACGCTGCACTATTCCAACATGTTAAAAAGGGCATGTGGTTAAAGGTTCGAGGTAGTGTTCAAAACGATACATTTGTTCGAGATCTAGTCATGATTGGTAATGACATTAATGAAGTAAAGCCAGTTGAGCGGAAAGACACAACACCAGAAAATGAAAAAAGAGTCGAACTTCACCTTCACACGCCTATGAGCCAAATGGATGCAGTCACCCCGGTCGGTGCCTTAATCGCTCAAGCAAAAAGATGGGGACACAAGGCAATAGCAGTTACCGATCACGCTGTGGTTCAGTCGTTCCCAGAAGCATACGGTGCTGGAAAGAAAAATGATATTAAAATATTATATGGTGTCGAGGTAAATCTCGTTGATGATGGTGTACCGATTGCCTATAATGATGCTCATCGTTTGCTTGCTGATGATACCTTTGTTGTGTTTGACGTAGAGACTACTGGGTTATCTTCAGTTTACGATACAATTATCGAGCTAGCTGCTGTCAAAATTCGAGATGGTGAGGTAATTGATCGCTTTGAATCATTCGTAAATCCGCACCATAAACTCTCGGCTACAACAATCAATCTACCCGGAATTACGGATGACTTGGTTGAATCAGCACCTGAAGAGGTGGATGTCATCAAAAGGTTTTATGACTGGACAGGTGATGGGATCTTAGTTGCTCATAACGCGACTTTTGACATGGGCTTTTTAAATGTGGGTTACAAAAATATTGGCCGAGGAAAAGCGACTAACCCAGTCATCGATACACTTGAGTTGGCACGATTTTTATTTCCTGGCATGAAAAATCACCGTCTAAACACATTAGCAAAAAAGCTTGAAGTTGAACTCACTCAGCATCATAGGGCGATCTATGACGCTGAAGCAACGGGGTATATCCTGTTGAAATTGCTGAAGGATGCAACTGAAAAAGGAATTGAATATCACGACCAGTTTAACGATCATATGGGACAAGGAAATTCATTTCAACGCGCTCGTCCCTACCATTGTACGCTCCTTGTCCAGAATGAAATAGGTCTGAAGAATTTGTTTAAGCTTGTTTCAATATCCCAGATTCATTACTTTTACAGAGTTCCACGAATTCCTAGATCTCAACTGCAAAAGTATCGTGAGGGGATCTTGGTGGGGTCTGCCTGCGATAAAGGGGAAGTTTTTGAGGGAATGATGCAAAAAGGGATTGAAGAGGCTAGTGAGCTTGCCCGTTTTTATGACTATCTTGAAGTTCAACCAAAGGAAGTGTATGCACATCTTTTGGAAATGGAATTGGTAAGAGATGAAAAGTCATTAGAAGATATTATTTCCAAAATCGTCAAACTAGGGAGTGACTTAAACATCCCTGTTGTGGCTACTGGAAATGTTCATTATTTGAATGAAAATGATAAAATTTACCGTAAAATCCTAGTTAGTTCACAAGGTGGCGCAAATCCGTTAAATCGTCACGAACTACCCGATGTTCATTTTCGGACAACCAACGAAATGCTAACCTCTTTTGCCTTTTTAGGTAAGGAAAAAGCAAAAGAAATTGTCGTAACGAACACGAACAAGGTAGCCGATATGATTGATGTGATCAAACCAATTAAGGATGATCTGTACACACCAAAAATTGAAGGCGCCGAAGATGAGATGCGTGAAATGAGTTATGGGATGGCAAAAAGGATATATGGGGAACCACTTCCGGAAATTGTTGAAGCACGCCTTGAAAAAGAATTAAAAAGTATAATCGGGCATGGGTTCGCTGTTATATATCTTATTGCCCACAAACTTGTAAAAAAATCTCTAGATGATGGATATCTGGTTGGTTCTCGTGGATCAGTTGGATCATCTCTTGTGGCAACCATGACGGAGATTACCGAGGTTAATCCACTTCCTCCTCATTATATATGTCCGTCATGTAAAAGCTCTGAATTTTTTAATGATGGTTCTGTGGGGTCTGGGTTTGACTTGCCTGACAAAGATTGTCCTGAATGTGGAACGAAATATAAAAAGGATGGGCATGATATTCCATTCGAAACCTTTCTAGGTTTTAAAGGGGATAAAGTTCCTGATATCGATTTAAATTTTTCAGGAGACTATCAAGGGCGTGCTCATAATTATACAAAAGTTTTGTTTGGGGAAGACAATGTATTCAAAGCTGGAACAATTGGAACTGTTGCTGAAAAGACAGCATATGGGTATGTTAGAGGTTACCAAAATGACAATAACCTTCAATTAAGAGGTGCAGAAGTAGATCGCCTCGTTTCAGGTTGCACTGGAGTCAAACGAACTACCGGTCAGCATCCAGGTGGAATCATCGTTGTTCCAGACTATATGGATATATATGATTTCACGCCGATTCAATATCCAGCTGATGATTCTTCGTCAGAATGGAAAACCACCCACTTTGATTTTCATTCTATTCATGATAACGTCCTGAAGCTTGATATCCTGGGTCACGACGACCCAACCGTTATTCGGATGCTACAGGATTTAAGTGGAATGGATCCGAAGACTATTCCTACTGATGACCCAGAAGTAATGAAGATTTTTAGTGGGACGGAATCACTAGGAGTGACTGAGGAACAAATAATGTGTAAAACGGGTACGCTTGGTATCCCTGAATTTGGGACTCGATTCGTTCGGCAGATGTTAGAAGAAACAAAACCAACGACATTTTCAGAGTTAGTACAGATATCCGGATTGTCACATGGAACCGATGTTTGGCTCGGAAATGCTCAATTACTCATCCAAGAAGGAACATGTAACCTAAGCGAAGTAATCGGTTGTCGCGATGATATTATGGTTTATTTAATCTATCAAGGTCTAGAGCCATCGTTTGCTTTTAAGATCATGGAATCTGTCCGAAAAGGAAAAGGGTTATCGGACGAGATGGAAGAAGAAATGCGTAAAAACAAAGTACCAGAATGGTATATTGATTCCTGTAAAAAAATAAAATATATGTTCCCAAAAGCGCATGCTGCCGCATATGTATTAATGGCAGTTCGGATTGCCTTTTTCAAGGTCCATCATCCTCTTTTGTACTACGCAGCATATTTCACGGTTCGTGCGGAGGATTTCGATGTGGATGCAATGGTACGAGGATCGCAATCAATCCGTGCTAAGATTGAAGAAATTAATAATAAAGGTCTTGATGCCTCAACCAAAGAGAAAAATCTACTAACGGTGATGGAACTAGCCCTTGAAATGTGTGAGCGTGGCTTTTCATTTGGTAAGGTTGATTTATACCGTTCCAGCGCTAGCGATTTTATTATTGATGGAAATGTGTTAATCCCGCCTTTCAATTCTATTCCGGGTCTTGGCACTAATGCAGCGTTCAATATTGTAAAAGCACGTGGTGAAGGAGAGTTTCTATCAAAAGAAGATTTACAACAGCGAGGCAAAGTTTCGAAAACGATTATCGAATTTCTTGAAAATCACGGCTGCCTTGAGGACTTACCTGATCAAAACCAATTGTCATTATTTTAAGAGTTGTGTCGGAATAACAGGTGAAATAACTTGACAAACGTTGATTTAGCAATCTTTCCATTTGCATAAAATATTTGGTTATGGTATAGTTTTATTGGAAATACTTAAGATATACTCTCGCAAACAAGAGTGGGGCAACCCGCTCTTTCGTCTTGTTTACAGCCTTCTTTCAGGGCTCGTCTTATGCTTGTCGGGGCTAAGCAAGGCGCTTACGCATTTCTTGTAAAGGAGGGATCATATGAGCAAAGTGACTGAAATAGTAGTTGGCATGGTGACACCAATCTTGGAAGAAAGTGGATTAGAATTGGTGGATGTTGAGTTCGTAAAAGAAGGAAGAGACTATTTTCTTCGGGTTTATATTGATAAAGAAACCGGAGTAGACATAGAAGATTGCGGGATTGTCAGTGAAAAATTAAGCGAAAAGCTCGATGAAGTTGATCCAATTCCACAAAATTATTTCTTGGAAGTATCGTCTCCTGGTGCCGAACGCCCCCTTAAAAAGGATAAAGATTTTGAAAAGGCGATCGGTAAAAATGTATTTATTAAAACATATGAACCCATTGACGGTGAAAAGGCCTTTGAAGGAATTTTGACCCAATTTGATGGTGAAACTGTACTGGTTGAAGTAAAGATTAAAACAAGAAAGAAAAGTATTGTGATTCCGTATGAAAAAATAGCAAATGCTAGATTAGCTATTACATTCTCATAAAAACAATGCAATGAATATTTGGCGAAAATGGATGAATTTTGCCTTATTAAGATCTAAGGATATTAAAATATAAGATCTTTTTTTAGATTAAAGGGGGATACGCTCAAATGAGCAGTGAATTGTTAGATGCTCTTATGTTGCTTGAGAAAGAGAAAGGCATATCTCGGGATGTTTTGATTGATGCGATCGAGGCAGCCCTTGTATCGGCTTATCGCCGCAACTTTAATCAAGCACAAAATGTTCGGATCGATTTAAATCTCGATAAGGGCTCGATGCGAGTATTTGCTAGAAAAGAAGTGGTTGAACAAGTATTTGATCCACGGTTAGAAATTTCGGTAGATGATGCCAGAAAAATTAATCCTAACTACCAAGTAGAAGATGTTGTGGAACTCGAAGTCACACCGAAGGATTTTGGTCGAATTGCTGCCCAAACAGCAAAACAAGTTGTTACCCAACGTGTTCGAGAAGCTGAAAGAGGCATCATTTATTCAGAATTTATTGATCGCGAAGAGGATATCATGACTGGTATCGTCCAACGCTTAGATTCTAAATTTATTTATGTCAGTCTTGGAAAAATTGAAGCTATTTTACCTGCAAACGAGCAAATGCCGAACGAACGCTACAAACCACATGATCGGATTAAAGTCTTTATTACAAAAGTAGAAAAAACTACTAAGGGACCGCAGATTTTTGTATCCCGAACACATCCTGGCTTGTTAAAAAGACTATTTGAAATTGAAGTGCCAGAAATTTATGATGGCACGGTTGAAATCAGATCGGTTGCTCGTGAAGCAGGAGATCGTTCAAAAATTTCCGTTCACTATGATAATGCAGAGGTCGATCCTGTCGGTTCATGCGTTGGACAAAAGGGAACTCGTGTTCAAGCAATTGTTAACGAACTAAAAGGCGAAAAAATTGACATTGTAAAATGGTCAAATGATCCTGTTGTCTTTGTTGCAAATGCACTAAGTCCTTCAAAAGTTCTAGATGTTATGGTCAATGAAGCAGCAAAAGCGACAACCGTCGTTGTTCCAGACTACCAGCTTTCTTTGGCAATTGGTAAGCGAGGACAAAATGCTAGACTTGCAGCAAAATTAACTGGCTGGAAGATTGACATAAAATCAGAAACGGAAGCAAGAGAAAAGGGGATTTTCCCGCGGGAAGAAGCCCTCTTAACTTTTGTTGAGGATGACGAATCTGATTTTGAATTTGATGATGATTTAGAATAAAAAATGAGGTGAATGATCGTGAACAAACCTAAAAAAGTTCCGATGCGAAAATGCATTGCAACCGGTGAGATGAAACCGAAAAAAGATCTCGTTCGCATCGTTCGCTCTAAAGAAGGAGAAGTTTCCATCGACCCATCCGGTAAAAAATCTGGGCGTGGTGCGTACCTTTCTAAAGAAAAAGAAGTGGTCCTTTTAGCCAAGAAAAAGAATACTTTAGCGAATCATTTACAAGTTTCAATAGATGAATCTTTATATGATGAGTTGTTAGAACTCATCGAGAAGGAGAAACGACTATCCTAATGAACAGAGTACCATGGATGTCATTACTTGGCTTAGCAAATCGAGCACGGAAAATTATTTCGGGTGAAGAGTTATCCGTTAGAGAAATTCGGAGTGGTAAAGCAAAACTCGTCTTGTTATCGGCGGATTCATCCGCTAACACAACCAAGAAAATCACCGATAAATGTAAATACTATCACGTACCCTTGAAAATAGTTGATAACCGGAATTTGCTGGGGACGGCGATAGGAAAAGAGGCCCGCGTAGTGGTAGCTGTTTTAGACGATGGATTTGCAAAAAAACTGCTGACGTTGCTCGATTAATTTTAGCGGGGGTGAAAGAATGAGTAAAATTCGCGTTTATGAATATGCAAAAAAGCATAACGTGTCCAGTAAGGACGTAATCGCTAAACTAAAAGACATGAATATTGAGGTAACAAACCATATGGCAACAATAGAGGATGATACTATTATTAAACTAGAAACGATTTATAATACCAATAAACCGAGCAAACCGCAAAAGACCGAGAAAGAACAACAAACACCACAACAACCAAAACAACCAGTCAGCAAACAACAATCAGCAGGTCAACAAATCGCTGCTAAACCTAAACCACAGGTTGTTTCAAAATCAAAGGCAAGTGCGTTTGAAGATGACGATAAAACATCTACTCCAGCAGTGGTAAAGGTTTCTACTGCACCAAAAAATCGTGATGCAAAAACACAAGGTTTCCAAGCAAAAAATAAGTCGAATAAAGGGAAATCTAATTTTCAAAATAAAGGCCGACAACAGTCTTACCAAGCTCCTCCACAACCGAAAAAGGAAAAAGAGCTTCCAGCAAAGATTACTTTTTTTGAATCTTTAACTGTTGCAGAACTTGGAAAAAAACTTCATCGTGAGCCTTCTGAAATCATCAAAAAGCTCTTTATGTTAGGTGTAATGACTACAATTAATGCTGACCTCGATAAAGATTCGATTGAGTTAATTGCTAGTGAGTATGGAGTTGAGGTTGAAGAAGAAATTAGAATTGATACAACTGATTTAGAGGTTTATTTCACTGAAGATGAATCTAGCGTTTTAGTGGAGAGACCATCAGTTGTTACAATCATGGGTCACGTTGACCATGGTAAAACGACTTTGCTTGACTCCATTCGTCACACTAAAGTAACTGAAGGCGAAGCAGGTGGAATCACTCAACATATCGGAGCATACCAAGTGGTTGAGAACGGCAAAAAAATCACTTTCCTAGATACTCCTGGACATGCTGCCTTCACGACAATGCGTGCTCGTGGTGCTAAAATTACAGATATAACCATTCTAGTTGTTGCAGCTGATGATGGTGTTATGCCACAAACAGTAGAAGCAATTAACCATGCTAAAGCAGCGGAAGTTCCAATAATTGTTGCTGTTAACAAAATTGATAAGCCTGGTGCAAACCCTGATAAAGTGATGCAAGAATTAACTGAACACGGTCTTGTATCTGAAGCTTGGGGCGGAGAAACGATTTTTGTTCAGCTTTCTGCTAAAACAGGTGAAGGAATTGATAGCCTACTTGAAATGATTCTTTTAGTAGGTGAAGTAGAAGAGTACAAAGCAAATCCAAACCGAAAAGCAATCGGAACTGTTATTGAGGCTCGATTAGACAAGGGCCGTGGTTCTGTCGCTACTCTTTTAGTTCAAAATGGAACTTTAAGAATTGGAGACCCGATCGTTGTTGGGAATACATTTGGACGAGTTCGTGCTATGGTCAATGACCTTGGTCGCCGAGTTAAGGAAGCTGGACCATCAACACCAGTTGAAATCACTGGATTAAGTGATGTACCACAAGCAGGAGATCGTTTTGTTGTATTTGAGGAAGAAAAGACTGCACGTCAAATTGGTGAATCTCGAGCTTCCCTTGCATTACAAGCTTCTCGTGGTGAAAAATCCCGTGTAAGTCTTGAAAACCTGTTTGAACAAATGAAACAAGGCGAAATGAAGGAATTGAACGTGGTCATTAAGGCGGATGTTCAAGGTTCAGCTGAAGCATTAGGTGCCTCTTTGAAAAAAATTGATGTTGAGGGTGTAAATATTAAAATTATTCACTCAGCAGCTGGTGCCATTAATGAATCAGATATTGCCCTTGCTGCGGCTTCAAATGCCATCGTGATCGGATTTAACGTTCGTCCAGATGTAAATGCAAAACGTACTGCTGACGCTGAAAATGTTGATGTTCGTACTCACCGAATTATCTATAAAGTAATCGAAGAAATCGAAGCAGCGATGAAGGGTATGCTTGATCCAGAATATAAAGAAAAAATTATTGGTCAAGCTGAAGTTCGTCAAACATTTAAAGTATCAAAAATTGGAACGATTGCTGGATCGTATGTTACGGATGGTAAAATCACTAGAGATAGCGGTATCCGTATTATCCGGAACGGTGTTGTTGTTTTTGAAGGACAAATCGATGATTTAAAACGATTTAAAGACGACGTAAAAGAAGTAAATCAAGGTTACGAATGTGGAATTACCATTAAAAACTTCAATGATGTTAAAGAAGAAGACATAATTGAAGCATATATTATGGAAGAAGTGGAACGTTAATGATAGTTGGCCTCGCCACCTGTGAATGCATTCTTTATGATGGTCATTCGTTGAAGGAAAAACGGGCTGTATTACAAAAAATTCTTACAAGACTGAAACAACGATACAATGTATCGGTTGCAGAAGTGGATTTTCAAGATGCCTGGCAACGAACAAAATTTGCGATTGTTGCCGTCGCATCTGCAAAAATGGCAGTAGACAGAGAACTGCAAAATGCCTTAAAGCTAATTGATTCGTTTCCAGAAATTGAACGAACCATTACCGACATTGAGTGGCTTTAGTAAGAAGGATTAGAGTTGAATATAAACGAGTGTCTAGCTCCAGGCGCCATCGGCTCGAGGTCACAAGCCAATCCGTCCAGAAGGTCAAAGAGCGACCTTCCGGCCGGCTCGTCTTGTGCTTGTCGCCGATAGGCGGGCGCCTTGCGCTTTTCTAAAGAGGGTGTAATTATATGAGCCTTAGAGCAAATCGCGTTGGGGAACAAATGAAAAAAGAACTTGGCGAAATTATTAGTCGGAAAATAAAAGACCCAAGAATCGGTTTTGTAACTGTAACAGATGTTGAGGTATCTGGTGATCTTCAGCAAGCAAAAGTGTTTATTTCCGTTTTAGGAGATGAAAAGCAAAGAGAGAATACGTTAAAAGGCCTTGCAAAGGCAAAAGGATTTATCCGGACCGAAATTGGTCAACGTATTCGCCTTCGTAAAACTCCAGAGATCATTTTCGAATTTGATGAATCGATTGATTATGGTAATCGGATTGAAACTCTATTACATGAAATCCATGAAGATGATAAAACCAAACAAACTGACGGGGAATAAAATCATTCCTTGCTCTCCAATAGAAATAGAAAGAGGCTGACTTCGATTTGAGTCAGCCCTTTTTT
>CAURFY010000001.1:0-43730 GCA_963524115.1 uncultured Bacillus sp. | reverse complement strand
TCCTTGAAGATTTGGAGCAAAGAATGCTTAAGGCTTCCGATAATTTTGACTTTGAAACTGCAGCAAAATATCGGGACATAATCGAATCCATTAACTTCCTCCTTAATAGAGGGAAGGTTATCAGATTCACCGAGGAAAATCATAATATCACCATGATGGAACACCTAAGTGACAGCACGATTAAACTGTTCCTTATTAAGGGAAATAGGGTTCTTTTTAGTGAAAAGTATGACCTAGAAATGACAAGTTCTGAACGGATTAGGTCTATAATTAAGTCAAATATCTTTACCTATTTTACAAACAAAGCATCTTATTCTCCTGTTGAGGTAAGCAGTGAAGAGATTGATGAATCACAGATTATTTATAGCTATTTAAAGATGACTCCCAGCAATTACAGGATAATCCCTGAGCACTGGCTGGACTCAGTAGATAATCCCCATTTAGACAAAGAGATAAACAAACTATTCGACCGAGTTTATGGACTTTTAACAAAATGAAAAAAACACCCGAAAAATGGTTTTCGTGGTGTTTTTCAATGCATTCTTATTTATTCAACAAATGTTTCACGGAATATATTGGGTGATAAAGCAACATCCATGGACCAGAAAAACGCATAACTGTTTTCATCTTTTGGCGATAATCTGGTTTATAGCAGTGAACAGAGCAATTAGAGCATGCCGTTTTCTCTTCACCAAAACGGCAAAGCGACAATCGTTTATAGGCATAAGACTTTAGGTCCTGACATTGTTCACATAGTTCATTACGATGATGTTTTTTTCGACAGTACAAATCTATCATTTTTGTAACCATTTCTTTTTCCTTTTGGATGACTGGCCCATTGTTAAGTTCTCTTCTTTGTGTGGTCATCGTTGTAAACCCCACCTTCTATAGCTAGATTTACTTTAAAATATTTTACTATTTATACGATATCACATTTGTCTCATTTGCGATTGGACAAACAGAACATTTTTGCGACAATTTTTGTCACACTTAAAGCCCCATTTTCTTTAATACGCCAATCGATAAATTAAGAATTTTTCATAAGGATTTTGATCATATAAACCTTGCAAAGTAACTTCTTGTTTCAATTCAAAAGCGGTTTGGTTTTCCAAATAATAGAAGTAATCTTCTGATACATAATATAAAATCAGTTCGATCTCCCTGTTTGTCTTTTCTATGGAAATTAAGATATTGTTTATGATATTCATAAAAATTTGGATAGAAAAGGGATTAAAAAAATAAAACCGATTGTCCTTTGGATTAATTTGATACTCTTGTGCCAGACAACAATGGAAATGAATTTTATCTTCACAGTCACTAAATTTCTCTAAATAATAATCTCGATTCTCCACTGCCTCTTGATAGAAAGTCTCATTCATTTCAACCCCAACAACAGTTGCATTAAATAAATAGTTGATGTAAAAGTTTAATCTGCCTTTTCCGCACCCAAAGTCAACAACACAATCACTACTTTTCAATTCATATTGATTAAATAATTCTTCTAGTGCACTATATGGGGTCGGCTCGTAACGATGATAATGAAAAGATTGATTGAATCCCTCTTGGTCTCCATTTGTTATAATGTTCAAAAGTTCATCATAATACTGGTCGTTCATAATTTCACACCTACTCAAGCGAATTATCATTTACCTATTATGATACAGCTTTTCAAGAACTTTTAAAGACTTACTTCCTAATTTAGGTAAAGCAAAAATAAAACGTTTAGTCAAATAAGGACCCGTTCCGCAACTAGGCCCTATTTGAACTATTAATTTTTACTGTTCAACAATATTACTTCCCGACAATTTCAAAATAATTTTTTCACAAATTTCGTGGGTCTCCAATGCGTCCAAAGCGGAAATTCTTGGTTTTGAGTTAGAACGAACAGAATGAACGAATTCATTCACCATGTGCTCAAAACCACGTTTCGATAGTGTTGAATCCCAGTCTCCGCCCCGAACTTCAATTTCCTTCATGTCTTTTGAAATCTCTAGCTTCGAAACATTATAGACTGTTCTTTTCTCGAAAGGACCCATGACCTGGGCTATTTCTTCGTTTGTCCCATTATCTCTATTCATAATTCCTACTGCTGTCGCTCCTCCCTCCGAAATGAATTGAAGGATGACGTGATAAAGTGTGTCCCCCACCATTCTTCCGTTCACTATTAGATCAGCAATCGGGTACGGAAATAAGTATCTCATTGTATCAACAACATGGATAAAATCATCGTATATGAATGTTCGCAGCTCGCTTGGAAGACTTTTGCGGTTCTTCTGTACAATAACCATATTCGGCTGTTCAACCTCTTTTAGTTTTGTGTAGGAAGGAGCGTATCTCCTATTAAACCCCGTCATCAGAATAAGACCCTTCTGTTCTGCCAACTCAACAAGGCTTTTGGTCTCTTCATAATGGTCTGTAATCGGTTTATCAACGAATACATGAATATTGCGTTTTAAAAGCTCATGGACAATTTCTCCATGGGACGCTGTCGACGTATGGACAAATGCCCCTGAAATCCCACTTTTTATCAACGAGTCAAGATCTGAATGGAGATTTTCAAAGCGAAATCGACTTCCAATTGTCGCTAACTTTTGTTGATTTCTTGTATAAAAGTGAAACTCAATATCCCTCATACTACAGTAAACTGGCATATATGCTTTTTGGGAGATATCCCCAAGACCGATGACTCCAAATTTAATCACTGTACAGCCTCCATTTTTTTAATTACTCCTACCTTTCTACAACATAGCCTTTACTCGGATCAGATTCAAGCATCATATTTACTTGTGAACACAAAACCATCTAAGTGATATTTGATCCTAGCTCACCTTATTTCATTCTGAAGGCAAGTTTATTTTGACCTTTGCAGCCAAAGGGCTTATAATATAATTCTATGTCCCAGTAGCTCAGTAGGATAGAGCAACAGTTTCCTAAACTGTAGGTCGGAGGTTCGAATCCTCTCTGGGACGCTAACAAACAAAGAGGTAAGCCTTTAATATTTAAGGGCTTACCTCTTTTTATTTGAAGGTGATTTTTGCTTCTTAACATGAAAGGCTCGCACTATTCCTGTTTCATTATTTTATCCTGCCATCCCTGGTAAATATAGATGATAACTGAGATTATCATCATCATTATAAATATACCTAAATGCCCCATTTTCTCTAAATCATAAATTCCTATAAAAATTAAAGCCTTTAGAAGGACAAATGCATATAAACCATCGAAGAATGCATTTGTTAGAAAATACCTCCAAATAGATTTATCATAAGAAAAATGGAAAATCCATATAGTACCAACTAAAAATACTCCATATGTCAATGGAAGACTCGTTATTTCGCCCCATGGAACTAATTTTTTATGGATGACCCACCAATTAAAAACGTAACCCATTTCAAAGACCATCGTGACTAAAAGAGACGCCAATATGGCAACAGGCATAAACCTTTTTAAAGAATATTTTTTTATAAAAAATAATGATAACCATGGAATAATTAACATCGCCCATAGAAGTAACCGATCCATAAGTACACCGCCTTTGGAAATAGCATATGAATTCCCAGTCTATTTATTCAATTATTCCCAATAAACATTTACAAATTAATTACATTTATGACTTATTTCCTTAATGTTACAACACTATACTAGCTGTAGTGGGGATAGCGCGAGTGGCTATCATAGTATTTGGCGAAGGTGGAGCCGATACTTTTTATCAACTTATATAACGGATCTGTTAATGGGGATTCTTTGAAAAAACAAGCAAAAAAGGAGTTGTTCCAATGCTAAAGTGGGTGACTAAAATCATTACTTTAACAACGATCTTGTGCATATTAAATTAGAAAAAGCTGTGGGATCAATTTAAATTAATCCACACAGCTTTTTTCTATTTCTCTTTACTTTCACTTAGTTCGCTCATGAGCTGTTTTGTCCTTTTTGCATTTCCTTCAGCAAAGTTTTCAAGACGTTCCTTAAGTTCAACATCATCGTGAATCCGCTCAGCGGTTATGAGATAGGTCCTCATTAAATCTTCTTCAATTTCGATTGAATTTTTTAGTATTTCTTCTAGATTTCCCCTTTCATCGTCATTCTTTCCTTTTAATATACCAGAACTCATCGGATGACCCCCTTTGCTTCTTAGCGTTTGCAATTTCAATCCGGGTTATCCATCTTTTGTTTGTTCTTTCTTATTAACAAAACAATGACAACTATTAGAATCAAAATAACGAAGGATAGGCCATAAACTAGATAATTATTATCTTTGGAAATTTCAACTGCTTCCTCATTTAGTATTTTTGCCTTACCTTCTTGGATAACAAACTGTTTTTCCCAATCCCAATTTTGGATTCCGCTATTTGCATGTAATGATAAAGTATATTTGCCTGGCTTCAATTCTTTATTTTTCCAGTCAATAACGAAATCCATTGAAGAGTTTGGCGCCATTTTATAATCTTCAACATCAACTCTATTTTCCACTTTACCTTTTGAGTTAAATACCTTCGCATTAATAGCCAATTTGTCGACAATCACTGGTGTACTATTTTGTATATTAGCTATAACCGCTGTATGATAATTCACCAAATTTGGGTACACCGATTTCAAATGAAGTTTCGGTTTAACTTCATTTTCAGTTTCAGACAATTTCAAACCGAGAACATAGGTATACTTATTAGTAATTTGGACTCCACTGGTTTTCTCCGCGGTTTTCTCTATACGTTTTTCAAAATAAACCCCACCGAGAATAATCCCATCAAATTCTTTTTCAGGCATTTCAAGTTGAATTGGTACAATCTTTGACTCCCCCGCAGGTATATTTATTGTCATATCGTTAATTGAGGCAATCTTTGTTATCGGAATTTTCAAACTCCTATCAGTCTTTACTTCTAAATCAGTGTAATCTATTAATCCATTACTATTTGTGATTGGGTTGGTAATATGGACATCAATATTTATATCTTCATTAGAACTATTGAAAATTTCAGTTTGAATCTCTTGATGTTGGTTAGGGCTCATTCTTAAATCAAAATAAGAGATACTATGATCAATTTGATTCTCAGGGATAATTGCTCGAACTGAATAACCAACACTTTCCTCCTTAGCTTTAACCTGTGACAGATTTATATTCAACAATAGTAGAATTGAAATAACAAATAATATGGCTATTTTTAAATGCTTCATCCTACATACCCCGCTATACAATCAATTTCAGAAAAGAAAAGCCTCGAACAATAGAATTACCCTATTATTCGAGACTAGTTTAGTTAACACTTTATGGAGCGGTAGTTAATGTCCATGTCAATTGTGAATTATAGGATTCTGCTTTCATAGTCCCACCATAGACCGTTAACATTACACTATCATTCTTAGTAGGTCCTGAGGGAGTTTTAGGAAACCATCTTGTAATCCATGATCCACGCCCTTCATTTACATTTGCATAAACAACTTTAACAGCTTGGCTATCTGTATATAAGGTAAATGGTCCAGTTTTTGGTGGACCATACATGGCTCCAAGATCTGATAGAGTTTCACCATTTTTAAATGTCAAATATGCACCCGTTAATTCATGTAAACTACTACTAGCAAAAGGTGATGCCTTAACGGTAACATGCCAACCATCTGGATTGGCCCGTTTGTCTGTTACTTGAATAAATGGTTTTAAAGTTTCCGCTTCATAAGTAACATTCTTTATAGATATAACTTGTGGACCAAAATTCAAATGAGAAACGTAGTCAAGACTTAGCGGTCCTGAATTTCCCGTTGGAGGATTATCACCTCCACCTGGGACATATGGATGAGTTGGATCAGTTGGATCTAAAACTGGCGGAACAGTTGTGTCTTCACTAAATTCAATTGTTGCGTTTGAAGTTCCTATAGAATCTGCAAAAACTAAAACTCCTTGTGAGAAAAATGACAGAGACAGAATAGATGCAACACCAAATAAGGCATACTTAGATAATCGCACAATATTGACCTCCTTTTTTATTCTCAAAAACATTGCAAAAATAGTTGCAGATTCTATGGGGCTTTTTCTATTGTCCAATTAATTGTGGTGGAGTATTCAACTCCTGGATGAACTTCACTAGGAATGAGTTTTATTAATATTCCTTCATTTTCATTCCAAGTAATTATTGTTTCCCTGTCTTGCCCTGTAACTCCATCATAAATAAGAGTTTCATCTTTTAAATATTTTACCTGATCAGCTTTTACAAATATAAGCGCAGTGGGATCAAGAGTCTCTCCATCGGTAGAAGTTAGAGGCTCGACAGCCCTTGCTTTTATTTTCCACTTTGATTCATTTCCACGAGTATCGTAAACTTTTACAGACATACTCGGAATTTCCCTTGGGACCGTCACCTCATGAAAGCCAATTGAAGTACTCTTAAAACGAATTTCGGTTGGAACTGTAAAATCAAGTTTTGTTCCAATTACTACGGTTGTACTTGTTCCACTTACATTTCCTGCTGTGTCTGTTTGCGACGCGGTAATTACTGTACCAGCATCTTGGGCTGGAATAGCAACTGAATAGGTTCCAAGAGTATCTACAATCCCAGTATAGCTATTTGAAGGCGTGACAATATGAACTGTTGCACCAATTTCCCCCTTTCCTGTTACGACTTCATCAACATCAGTCACAGAATTTAATACTGGCGGGTCGGGTGCAATGTTGTCATCTACCCCCGTGTCAATATAATCATACGTATCATGGTTTGTTAGTAATTCTAGTTTAATATCTATAAGACCCGCATTACCCTTAGCCGCCATAGCATAAAAATCAAGCTTACCATCCTGGCTTGGTGGTAGTGATGAAAATCCTAATTGGTATAAATTAATCCTTAGCATTGCGCTAACGGGGGAGCCAATTGAAAGAGCAAGCCCTGATGCGCCAATTACTGTACCATCCAAACTATCCACTTTTAATGAACTGCCAGGAATAGTTCCTTCTATTGGAAAGAGCCCTAAAAGCAAAGTACACCTATAGTCAATTTTTGCGTAGTCACTAAAATGCGGATGGGTTAGAATCAATTTTAATTCTTCCGGAAGCTGATAAACAAACTGTTGAGTACTTCCAACAGTTGCCAGTGTCACTCCATTAATATTCAAAACAAGTTCTCCAGTTACAGAATTAAAGGAGGCGTCTAATTTCTGTAATTCTAAAATTCCAACATCGATAGCATAGGCTTTTTGGTTTGTTAAGGTCGGGGAGATTTTACCATTTTCTGAAGTAAATATAAGCATAAGCGGTGTAAATACAATGATAGTTGTAGTGATCATAATTACAAAGGTTTTTTTAAAATAAAACGTTTTCACTATTCCCCTCCTCTAAAAAAGGAATGCCTAACAGATTAATAGTATTTGTTAGTTAGATAAATAGGAAAAGTCATGATTAGAGTTGATAATAAAATAAACCATATGTATTCTGTTCTTGTTTGAAGATATTTCACTCATATTATATACCTATATATTCAATTAATATATTGAAAGGACATATTTTTAGAGTTATTTAAAGAATAGGCTCCTTTGCAAAAATATTGATTTCCGCTCCATGGTATCCAATCAATATCAACAATGTACTTTAACCAAGCTATTAGTTAAAAGCAAAAAAACTCATCCAAATTACGTTTTAGGATGAGTTTTTCTATAATGAGTAACTTACATTTTAATTCAAACTACGGGTCAAGAAAGCTTTTGTTCGATCGAACTGAGGATTAGTAAACAACTGATTAGGGTGACCAGATTCAACGATTTCCCCATTATCCATAAAAATAGCACGATTTGCAACCTCTTTGGCGAACCCCATCTCATGTGTTACCACAATCATCGTCATATGCTCTTCCGCAAGATTTTTCATTACTTGCAATACCTCCCCGGTTAATTCCGGATCTAGTGCAGATGTTGGTTCATCAAACAGGAGGATTTCAGGATTCATCATCAGAGCCCGTGCAATGGCTACCCTTTGTTTCTGGCCACCTGATAAATTTGCTGGATATGCAGATGCACGTTCAGAAAGACCAATTTTATCAAGAAGTTCATTGCTTCGTTGGTTGATAACTGCTGATAACTCTTCTTTAACTAATCTAGGAGCAAGCTCCAGATTTTCTTTGACGGTAAGGTGTGGGAAAAGATTAAAATGTTGAAAGACCATTCCCATTTTTGAGGTAATCTGCTTGATCTCTTGTTGTTTTGAGTAGATCCCATCCTTCACAAGATAGGCGCCGGATACACAAATACTGCCGCCATTTATTTCTTCAAGATGGACCAGACTTCGGAGCAGTGTGCTTTTTCCAGAACCAGAAGGGCCAATCACAGCAACAACATCATTTTTATTTACATCAAAGGTAATTTGTTTTAATACATCTAGCTGACCGTACGATTTTTTCAGGTTAGATACTTCAATGATCGCCACATTCACCACTCCTTTTTATTCAAATTTAAACCGTCGTTCGATCCATTTAAAAATCATGGTCAATACTAAGGTCATGATTAGATAAATAATACCCGCAATGAAAAACGGCACGATCGTAAAGTCACGGTTAACCGCAGTCTGGGCAAAGTGCAACAATTCCGGTACAGCAACCGCATAAAGAAGGGCCGTATCCTTGACCAATGTCACCGTTTCGTTAGCAACTGCAGGAAGAGCGATGCGGAACATTTGAGGTAATACAATTCGTGTCATCGTTTGCCATTTATTCAAACCAAGAACCTGTGAAGCCTCATACTGGCCTTTATCAATACCCAATAGCCCACCACGGAAAATTTCAGCAAAATAGGCGGCATAGTTTAATATAAACCCTAAACAGGCGGCCACGAAGCGGTCTAGGACTAAATATTCACCAATAACAGGCAGCATCGGCAACCCAAAACAAATAAACAGCAATTGGAGCAATAGTGGAGTGCCACGCATTACATTAATATAGAACTGAGCAAGCCAAGAAATAGGCTTGTAGCTACTTTTTACAGCCAGTGTTAATAAAAAGCCTAGTGGTATTGAAACCACTATAGCGATCACAAACAGGAGGACTGTCATCTGTGCCCCTTCTAACATGGGCTTAAGGATAGAGCTAATATAATCAAAAGACATAAAAGAATTCCTCCAAAACAAAACAGGGTTCCCAATGGAAATCCTGTTTTGCCTTATATTCGTTAATACATTATTTTAAAACTTTATCTTCACCAAACCATTTTTTCGATATATCAGCGGAAGTTCCATCTGCGTTCATATCATCAAGTGCCTTTTGAAGACTGTTAAGTAATTCTTCGTTTCCTTTTTTAACACCAATTCCATATTCTTCGGGTGCAAGAGTTTCATCAAGAACCTTAAAAGTTTCTTTCTCTTTCGTCATATAATAATTAATGACAATCTCATCAATAACCACTGCATCCAAACGACCACTCTTTAAATCATTCAAAGCTAAAACATTGTCGGAAAACTCGGTAACAGTTTTAAGCTTGTCTTTGATTGGATTAGCGTTCAAAGCATCTGCTGCAGATGAAAGTGTTTGAAGACCGACAACCTTACCTTCTAAATCCTTCAGTTTTGTAAGCTTTGAATCATTAAGGGTTACTACTACCTGTGCATTTTTTAAATAAGGTTTTGTAAAAAGAACCTTCTCTTTACGCTCATCCGTTATAGTGTAACCATTCCAAATGAGATCAATTCGACCACTGCTTAGCTCAGATTCTTTTGTTGTCCAGTCGATAGGTTGAAATTTAACTTTTCTCCCCATTTTTTCGGCTGCTGCTTTTGCTAAGTCGATATCAAAACCTACAATTTTGTTATTTTCATCACGGAATCCCATTGGGGCAAATTTATCATCGATACCAATCACCAAAGTTTTATCTTTTCCATTATCTTTCGATGAGGAGCTAGAGCATGCTGAAAGGAGCGAGAATACTGCGGCAATTACTAGAATAATCGTTGCTAAACGCTTCATATTGGATAAAACCACCTTTAATTGAGTATATTTTGCTTTAGTACGTTACCATATTATCATACTATAACATTATAACACTATAACATAATAAAATTCAATAACTGTGTAAGTGAAAAAAACTATTTCCATTTAGGATTTTTTCTCTCTCCTACCAGCAACTCAAAAACTTCAACATCTTTTTAAAAACACTCACGAAAAGGCCCAGTCCTAATACGACTGAGCCCAATTTACACAGTTTCTATTTTAATATGAGTTGAGACATGGACTTACATGGATTGACTTCATCCCTACCATAATTGCATAAAAATAATTAAAAACGTTTTCCACAAAATTTCCCCTGAAGTCCGTTAATCTTTGTCCACTGTTCCACCTGATTTGCTAGTCAACTGTTCATGTTGATAAACAATTTTTCCACCTAAGTGACCAGTAATTGCTAAAGTGGTTGAACCAGCAATACTAAAGAGAATAACTAAAGCGATAATTAAATTTTTATTAAATTTGAGCCATTTACCAAACAGCTTAATGACTGCCACAATTGCAAAGAGAGTAATAGAAGTACCGGCAAGAAAAGAGTGCAATTCAACGGTATCATGAATCCCATTCCCCCAGTTTTTAAAGGCAAATTCTTCGGCAGGATCCCCTGTTGCTAAGGAAACAAAACCTAAAATTACCCCCACAAAAACTAATACGGTACCCATTCTACTTACGCTTTCTTTTTTAAGAAATAAATTTACAATTTCAATAATTGTTGCTGTTAATAATAATGCAATAGGAAAATGAACTACTAATGGATGTAATGGCGTAATCTCAAGTCTCCTTCGAATAAGTTTGAAATTATTGTATCTCTGGAACCTGAAATACACCTGACAAAAGTAAAACGATCTTAGAAGTACTAGAAATGACAGTGAGTGAAGCAATCCTGTTTTTCGATGAAAAGAAAATCAACGTGCGTTTAGTGGCACTTGAAGAAATGGGGATTGGTTATTTAACCCTCGGCCAACCATTAATGTAGATATTATGAAACAGGCAGATTGGATTATTGATATTGGACCAGAAGGTGGTATTAAAGGTGGAGAGGTCCTATTTGAAGGAACACCGCATGAATTAAGTAGATGTGAGAAATCACTAAACGCGAAATATTTTCTGTAATAAGAATAGTTACCGAAAAAAAATATAATAAAAGAGTCTTACACCTTATGAGTTGGAAGACTCTTTTATTAATTAAAAATTATGTAACCTATTAAAGTAATCCACCAAGAAGACCTCCTAAAAGACCAAACACTGGAGTTAAATCAAGAACTGCTGCTAATGAAAGAGCTAATGCTAACATGCGTTTCACCTCCGCCCTTTACTTAAATCAGAATTAAAGCAAACCACCTAGTAGACCGCCTAAAAGACCAAACACTGGAGTTAGATCAAGTAATGCTGCTAATGAAAGTCCTAATGATAACATGCATTTCACCTCCATCCTTTGCTTAAATAAAAATTAAAGTAAACCACCTAGTAAACCACCTAAAAGACCAAATACTGGAGATAGATCAAGTACTGCTGCTAAAGAAAGAGCTAATGCTAACATGCATTTCACCTCCTATTATTCATTTTTATTGAAAAGATTAAAAAGATGAAACCGTGTTTTTAACCTTTATCAATTTGTTAATCTAATAATATAATTTATCATTTTTCCAAAACATCGTATTTTCCGACAATTTTAGTGTTAGTTTTCGTATATTTTTTGCGCGATTCCGCAAAAAGAGTCAAAAAAAAACATTTTTTAGAGTTTATAGTCAGAATGCACTAGGAACCTGTATTTAAATGTCGAGAGGTTTAAGTATCTGATCTATGTCCAATGTGTCAACATTATTGATTATTTATATGTAAATTAGCCCTTTCTGAGCACCCCTCATAATCGCACCAACTCTTGAATCAACATCGAGTTTTTGAAATAACGAGGTAATATGATATTCTACTGTTCTTTTACTCATATTTAATAATTTGGCAATTTCCTGATTCTTTTTTTCTTGTGAAATTAATTGCAGTATTTCTATTTCTGTCATGGTCAATTGTAGATTAGTATGTTTTAAAATTTTTCTATTAGAGAGTAAAATATTGCCTAAATAGCTTTGCCTAACAGCATTAATCAGCACCTTAAACGGCTCTTCCTTGAGTACAAAAGCATTTACTCCGATTTTAAAAAGAATTCTTATTAACTCCTCACAAGAATGGCTTGCAAACATTACCAGTTTTATCGAATCTTGATATTTCTCACTAATCTGCCTTGCTAATTCTACTCCATTTATATTGGTTAAATATGGATCCATCACAATAATATCTGGCTTAGTTTCGTTAATCAAACTGATTGCCCTTTTTCCATCAGTTAGCTTACAAACTACTTCAATATCTGTTTCCTCATTTTCGAAAAAATAGGAAATAGCATCGATAGTAAATAGATGGTTGTCGATAATCATCACCCTTATAGATTTTTCCATTTGGTCCTCCTAACAACGGAAGTCATTTTATTTATGAAAATATTACTAACGCTTGTAATAAGTAATAAAATCATAGTGTTTATCGTAAATTCCTATTATGTATTTGTGACAAAAATCACCAGATGACACAATGATAATTATACACCTACATTATTAAAGGTTGGGAAAGTTTACATTAATTTACATTGATTATCCAGCTAAGATTTCATAAAATCGACAAAAATAGAAGTCAAAGTGTTGCATGGGAACAGGCGAATCTAGAAAAACTTACATTAAAACATCCTTCAGGAGAAATAAAAACAACACACCAATCTCCAGTGTGTTGTTTTTTGACTATTATTTTAACAAACGAGCGATTGCTTCAGAGGTTCGGACAACGTTTTCCTTGCCCTGTACCAGTAAGATATCAATATCAGCTGCTCCAGGTACGATTCCAAAAATGGCATCAAAACCTTCATCATATAAAGTTTCAACATCTTGGCCCACATAACCTGCCAGTGCGATCACCTTAATATCTTTGTTTACACTTTTAGCTGCTTGTGCAACGCCGTAAGGGGCTTTCCCAAATTTCGTCTGGAAATCGATTCCGCCCTCTCCTGTAAAACAGTAGTCCACATTCTCTAATTTTTCTTTTAACTTAGTATACTCGATAACAATTTCGATTCCCTTTTTCATTGTGGAATTAGTGAATGCAAGCAGTCCTGCGCCAAGTCCGCCTGCACCGCCTGCACCAGGTACATCCACCATGTCGATTCCTAGCTGGTCCTTAACAACTTTACCGTAATGCCTCAAATTTTTATCCAAAATTTGAACCATTTCAGGTGTGGCACCCTTTTGCGGACCGAATACAGCTGATGCACCACGTTCTCCGCACAATGGATTGGTTACATCCGATGCTACCAAAATGTTTATATTTTTTAATTGTGGTATAACATCAGAAGAATCGATTGTATCGAGCTCACCTAAATAACCGCCGCCCAGTTGAAGCTCATATCCTTCTTTACTCAGGAATTTATATCCCAGTGCTGCTGCCATTCCAGTGCCACCATCATTCGTAGCACTTCCGCCAATTCCCAGAATAATATCAGTTATGCCTTGTTCGATACAGTCCCTAATTAACTCCCCTGTTCCAAATGTAGTTGTAATAAACGGGTTTTTTGTTTCCTTCGTAACATAATGAATTCCGCTGGCAGATGCCATTTCAATCACGCCGGTCTTTCCATCACCCAAAATTCCATATTGTGCCATAACTGGTGTACCAAGTGGTCCGGTAACTTCTCTAATAATTAATGTGCCGCCTGTTGCATCTATTAATGACTGGACGGTGCCTTCACCGCCGTCAGCCATTGGTACATGGATACAAGTTGCATCCGGAAAAGCTCTTTTTATGCCAATTTCCATTGATTCACACACTTCTTTTGCTGTCATGCTTTCTTTAAATGAATCAGGGGCCAATAAAAATGTTTCCCCCATTCTTTACACCCCTTTCTTTTATAAAATAAATCCATACAGGATGGTTGCGACGATCGTCATCATTAAACCGACAATACTTTCAAACAAAACAACCCTCATTCTGTCTTTCGTAGTCATGTTCATTGCATTCCGTGTAACGTAGAAATAAGTTCCGTGTGGCAGATGGTCAATTACTGTTGCACCTGCATAAGTACTCTGGGCTAATTTAGTTATGTATATTTTATGACGCGAGGAAATTCCAATTGTTAATTGCTTTGATTGTCCATTATTTCCTATATTTAATCGCTAATCCCTTTAAGAAGTTCCTAGCGTACCTATCTCCGCACTCTTTATAATTCTTATGTCCTTCTTTTCTTAAAATTGCACTTAATTCTCCTTTTGTTACGATGACTCCTGTTTCCGCTAATATTTCAAGCATGTCCTCACTTGTTAATTCTAAAGCTATCTTCAATTTCTTTAGCAATACATTATTAACACTTCCATGATCCTTGATGGACATTGCTGGTCTTTCAGGTTGACCTGGTTTTGAATCCTGTTTCCCTCTTTTAAAAATGATAAGTCCATTTAAAAAAGACTCAAACATGAAATTATTGCATTTTTTATTCTCTTCTTCATCTATATCATCGCCAACTTCATTTTGGTAATTGTCCTTTGATTTAATGAGCATCTTAAGCACATCTTCTTTGGTTACTTCAATGCCACCAAGGTGAAAAATCTCTACCATATCTATGTTTTTTATATCGAGTGCATATCTTAATCTGATTAATATATCATTATTATCCATACCCATCTTTTGACCTCCTATAATATTGACTTTTGCACAGCAGTTAATGGCTAATTTGCCAACAAAACAAAAACCCATCCGTTTTAAGTAATGTTCATCAAGTCAATAGTTTATCACTTTAAAGACATGTTACATAGTTTAACCTAAAATAAAAAAACTGCACCTCCAACTGTTTGTCAAATCTAACAATTGGGGTGCAATATAATCGCAATTAAGGTACTTTCTCCATTACGCTGCCTTTTGGATATCTATTTTTTTACCTTTCTTACGCCATTCTTTGAATTCAGCTGCTGCCGTGAAAAGTACGTCAGTGGATGAGTTAAGCGCTGTTTCAAAAGAGTCTTGTAAAACACCGATGATAAAGCCGACACCGACCACCTTCATCGCTACATCATCTGGGATTCCGAATAAGCTACATGCTAGTGGAATCAGTAATAGTGAACCACCTGCTACCCCTGAAGCACCGCAAGCACATACAGCTGAAAGGACGCTGAGAATTATCGCAGTTGGGATGTCCACGTGAATACCTAATGTATGAACCGCAGCAAGGGTCAAGACAGAAATTGTAACCGCAGCACCCGCCATATTAATGGTTGCACCTAAAGGAATCGAAACTGAATATGCATCTTTATTCAAACCTAATTTTTCACATAATCTCATGTTTACTGGAATATTTGCAGCCGAACTTCGGGTAAAGAAGGCTGTTATACCGCTTTCTCTTATACACTTGAATACAAGTGGGAATGGATTTTGGCGGATAGTTACGAACACAATAATTGGATTGACTACCAGTGCGACAAAGAGCATACATCCAATTAAAACGGCAAGTAATTTTCCATAACTCAGTAAAGACTCAATTCCATTTGTCGTAATCGAATCAAATACCAAACCCATAATTCCTAATGGGGCAAATCTAATCACCCAGGTAACCATTTTAGATACAGCATCTGAAAAATTAGAAATCATCGTTTTTGTCGTATCGGAAGCATTTTTTAGAGGAAAACCAAGGATCACTGCCCAAGCTAAAATACCTATATAGTTAGCATTATAAATAGCTTTAGCAGGATTATCGACAACGTTTAGCAATAATGTTTTGAGAACCTCTACAACCCCGCTTGGAGCCGCCACACCTTCAGCGCCTGATCCAAGTGTTAAGCTTACAGGAAACATGAAGCTTACAATAACCGCTACTAGGCCAGCTAAAAAGGTTCCTAATAGATAAAGGACAATGATCGTAGACATATTCGTTTTCTGACCAGTTTTATGTTGCGCGATCGCCGACATAACCAAAAACAAAACTAACATAGGGGCAATTGCCTTCAAAGCTCCTACAAATAAAGAGCCTAAAATTACAGCAGGTTTTGCTGCATCTGGCATGGTTACTGCAAGGATAATACCTATAATTAACCCTACAATTATTTGTTTTACCAAACTCACTTGATTCCACTTATTCAACAGTTCTTTCATTTAGCGTTCCCCCACAAATTTGATTACTTTTATTCACTCTGATCCATATTCCCACTTTCTGACTTTATCCTAACGATTTCTCCTTTGGCACTAGTAAAAAAGTTTTGCTCGAGAAGTTTCGTTCAATAGCAGCGTTAACAGAATTGGAGATTCGTTTTTTTATTCGGTAGATTGCCGTTTGCCTTTAATTCCACCCCAGATATACACTTGTCCTTGTCTAGTATTATAATGAATTTTTAGATATATTACAATATTAATATTCACTTTACTAAAAGTTTGAAGGATTGAAATATTCACTGAAATAGCAATTCGTACCAATCTTTCATATGTTAAATATCATATATTTGTTATTTAGATATAATACACTTCGTGAGGGAATAACATATTTTTGTAGAAATTAAAAAGGGGAATAACATACATTGAGTAAACACAAGTTGAAAATCCTGCAAAATAAATAGGAGAGCCATCACTCTAATCTAGTACAATAGATGCCAGACTATTTGATCTCTCTCCATTTAATATTTTGGCTCTGTTATTTTTCATTGTTGATTTTCGTGTAGGTATAAGAATTCATAGGCGGAGAATTTCCGGCTAATGTACAAAAGGAAGCTTAAAAAGCCGAACTAAGCGGAGATATTCCGACTATTAACTCTAAATAGGAAAAAATTCAAAGATTCGGATAACATAACCGGAAAAACTCCCCTTATTTTTATGGAAATATGGGTATTTCCCAATTTAAGCGGAATTTCTACCGCTATTTTTCAAACAAATAAAAATCAACATTCAGCTATAATAGAGCTAATATTAAAAAAAACGGTTATTTGTATATTTCCCTGATTTGATTTGCTAGGTAGATTGGACTATATGGTGTCCCCTCCTCTAACCACCAAGATATAATTCCCAAGGTTGACGAAGAAATTATCTCATTTGGTACAATGAAAGACGGACCTTTTCGATTTTCAGACCAAAAGATAACAATATCTAACAAAAGATCAAACACCCTTTTTCGAAAATCCTTGTTCTCTAGCATTACCTTGTAGAGACCTGCATTTCGATAAAAATGCTCAAGAAAAGAAATAAGCGGGCCCTGGGGTGATGATGTTCCACTCGATGACGGCTGATCCTCAGTTGAAATTTTCATTGTTTTATTTAACTCATCAAGGATTTCATTAATCATTTGCTCCATTAGATCATCAATATCTTGATAATGTAAGTAGAATGTCGCACGATTTAATTCAGCTCGATCGGCAATATTCTGGACAGTCAATTTGCTTTTATCACCGTTTTCCTGAATTAATACGATGAGTGCTTCAGTAAACATTCTCTTCGTCCGCCTAATTCTGGGGTCTATTTTCTTCTCTTTGCCAGACATCTTATCAACCTTCCGTCTAATATCTTTTACTTTTTCAACATTTACTTAACAAAATGTCAATTAGTTTACATTTATCAAGAAAGTGTAAATGGCTATTTCCACATTTCTTATGTTAGTATTTATTGACACATTATCAATTAATAGACTAACTGTCAATTTTCTAAAAAATGAAAGGAATGTGAAATAAATCATGAATCAACAGGATCAAAAAAAGAAAAAAGGGATCCTTCTCTTCATCTTACTCTTGGGATCATTTCTATCTGTCCTGAATCAAACGATACTAAATGTTGCTTTACCTGATTTAATGAAAGAATTTGAGGTTTCTGCTACAACGATTCAATGGCTGTCAACAGGCTTTATGTTAGTGAATGGTATTTTAGTCCCAGTGACTGCCTTTTTAATGAAACGTTTTACGACTAGACAGCTCTTCATTAGTTCCATGTTATTGTTGTTAGTTGGTACGTTCATCAACGCGATGGCTCCAAGCTTTTCTTTTCTATTAATAGGCCGAATGATTCAAGCAGCGGGTGCCGGTATTATTATGCCTCTATTAATGATGGTTGTCCTCGTGGTGTTTCCTGAGGAAGGCCGTGGAACGGCAATGGGAATGATTGGTCTTGTCATGATATTCGCACCTGCAATAGGTCCAACCTTGGCGGGGCTCGTTATTGAACATTTTTCATGGCGCTGGATTTTTATCGGAATGTTTCCAATTGCTGTCATCGTCATTGCTTTATCATTTAAATACCTAGGAAATGTGGCGGAAACATCCAAGCCAAAACTCGATATCACTAGTGTTATTCTTTCAACCGTAGGGTTTGTCGGTTTACTTTATTGGTTTAGTAGCGCAGGTAAACACGGATGGGGAAGTGCTGTAGTGTTGACTTATTTGGTTGGCGGAGTAATATTCCTTATCTTTTTCTGTTTGCGCCAGCTTGCTTCAAGTGAGCCTTTGCTTAATCTAAGAGTCTTCAAGGACAAAATGTTCACGATGACCGCCATTATTAATACATTTATGACGATGATCATGTATGCAGATATGATATTACTGCCTATTTACTTACAAGCAAGCCGAGGTTTTTCCGTCCTTGACACAGGCTTACTTTTGCTGCCAGGTGCATTATTAAATGCGGTAATGTCCCCCTTATCTGGCCGATTGTTTGATAAATTCGGTGCAAAACCGCTTGCTCTAATTGGTTTAATTTTAACGATTGCGGCCATTTGGGGCGTGACTGATTTGACTGAGACAACAACTTATAGCTATTTAATGATTCGAACCATCGTCTTGCGAGTGGGGATCTCCTTACTGACAATGCCAATCACAACTGCTGGACTGAATGCACTTCCAAACCAGCTCAATGCACACGGTTCAGCCGTTACAAACACCGTTCGCCAAGTTGCCGGGGCGATCGGAACAGCATTGGTTGTTACGATTATGACAACAAGCAGCACCAACTATGCTACCGATTTGATAAAATCTGGCAGTGTGACGTCCAAAGCTCAGCTTACCATGCAGGCATCGATCCATGGGACAAGTGAGGCTTATATGTTTATCGCAATATTAGGGATCATCGCCTTCATTGTGACGCTCTTCATGCCAACGAAAAAGGCCTTAACGCAACAGGTGAAACAAGGTGATGAGAGAAAAAAGTATAATCCTGCCACAGAGGAAAATTGAGATGTTGATGTTAAAGATTAATACCTAATTAGACAAAGATGAAAAATTTTCACCAAATAAAAAGAATCCCCAGCTTTGAACATCACTCAGAGCTGGGTCTACCCTTTTTATAGAATTAATTTTTAGAGTTTAGTAAAAGAATCCTATTTTGCATTTTCATCTGGTTGGTGAATTCCAAATACATTTCCTTCGGTATCTATATAGTACCCCTGCCACGCCATACCAGGGAGTGCGTATTTCGGCATGGCTACTTTGCCCCCGTTTTGAAGAATTTTCTTCTCCGCTGAATCGTAATCTCCAACTCCCATCGTACAGGCATAACCATTTACAGCTTGATTGGGTTCTGGTGGAGCACTTTGACGTTGCATCAGGGCACCATTGATTCCCATTTCCTTTTCATCGCCCGTCACAGCTCCAAAGTAAGGCATTCCAGCATAATCAGTCCAATCTTCAAATGACCAACCAAAAACTTCACCATAAAACTTCTTCGCCCGCTCCATGTCATCCACATGAATTTCGAAATGAATTAGTCTTCCCATGATTACCTCCTATTTTTAAAAAGAGTTGAACTATTCTATCATTCACCAAAGCTGTATATAATTCCTCTTCATTATTATGAATAGAATAGAAACTTATACAAGTTTCACAAAATTTCTCATTCCTTTTTAATCTTTTACACATGACATAAACAGGAACTTAGTTAGTGTTCTGAAAGAATATCTAAAGAGCCGAAAATCCCTTTTACTTCTCCTTCCAATTCGCAAATCATTTTGAACTCTTTCTTTCTAGGAGATAAAGCTTTCACAATACTAGCGTAATACCAGTGCTGATCACATTTACCACGATTAAAACGTTGCCATATGATATCCCCATATAAATTGATGTCAGTTCGGATTGATTTTAAATTATGCAATTTGTCAGCAACAATGACTTGAATCTCTTCTAGGGATGCATCTTTTAACATTTCAATGGTATGTTGTTTTCTTACTGTCCATGGCAGGCTCTTGTCATTTTCAGATGCCGCCAGAACGAGGTTTGCTACACGAACGCCAAACGCTTCTGTCAAATCCTTGAAAGTTGTTTCAGTATCCTCAAGTGTGTCGTGTAAGATTCCCGCAGCGATAACTTCTTCTGAACATTTTTCCTTTTGCAAAAGCATTCCTACAGCAAAGGTGTGTGTGATGTAGGGTATATCCGTTCCTTTTCTGGTTTGATTTTTATGTGCTTTTGCTGCAAAAATAATGGCCCTTTCAATCATATCCATTTAAAATTCCTCCTTTTGGACATCATTTATTATCGCTTGACGAGAAATTTCCACATCTTTTGTAACATACCAAATGGAAAGCTGCTTTTTATTTAGAAAGCTTATCATATAGAACGAACAATGCGAATATAATACATTTAATGCAGACCGATATCAAAAGAGGTTGAGGTCTGTGGTCCAAAGGGCTCAGAAAATATTGATTTATTTTAGCTAATTAGAAAAGGCAAGTGATTACTAATAAGAATGGAGTGAAGACTATGGGTTATACGGATAACTATGAAAGAGATGCTTATGGAATCATTGCTTTTTGGTTGAGGAACGATTATGACCATGGTCGATTTTTTGATAGAGAAATAAGCCACTACGAAGTAGAACTGGCACGTGCAAACCAGAATAATATTCAGCGCTTGGAAGTAATATGGAAAAAGGCAGAGGCGAAACAAGGGGATCTTGGCAGTTTGATAAATGAAGCCCAACATGCTACACACGAATTTCACAGTCTGCTCACTTATACAATGGATAAATCGTTACATTGTGAAGTGATTATTTCAACACCGGTTTCACTTCTTGACCACATGGTACGAGAAGCGGAAGAGTCCCAAAAGGTCTTTAGATTAATGCAAAGTGGTGGTCAAGTTACACCTGCAGATGCTACCATACATGAAACCGTCTTTTGGTTAAGACAAATGGCAGACCATCTTGGTTATATACGTCATTATTCAGATATATCGAATTATGACGTGAACTATCAAGTAACAAATATGATGCAAAAATTTGAGCGGCTATTAATGCAGGCAACTGCATTGAAAACAATGATACGCAAACCTCGCAATGAAATGCTACCTGTATTAGAACATTTCAAGCAAACGATTATTAAAGAAGCCAAAAGCCTAGAAGAATTTAAATTAGAACTAGACGACTTAATTAAAAAGTGTGCAATCGCTACAACATCGCCACCAGATTTATTAGAACATATAGCAAGGGAAGCCCACCACTTATGGAGAAACTTAGAAGAAGGAATTATAACATAATATATTTACTAAAGGCATATGAAAAGTGAAAAGCACCTCCTGATAGGATTTACCAGGAGGTGCTTTGAATTGTTTGTTATTACATTAATTTTAATAAGTGGAAGACAATACCAACCACAAACAACCCAAGAATCATAACGATTGGAGAAACCTTTTTCTTAAGCAGCCACATGCAAAGGAATGTGATTAGTAATCCTGCAAAACCAGGAATTAAGCTATCCAAGTTACCTTGTAAAGTAGTTACTTTAACAGGTTCTAATGAAAGGCCGCCAGCTTGCTGTTGCAACGCAGCTTTAATTCCTTGCGCTCCAGCAGGCAAATTATTCCAGTCAATATAAGCACCTTTGGAAAGTTTAACTTCGGATACAACTGGCGCGAATCTTACCGATACCCAACGGTTAACGAGTGAACCAAGGATGAACATACCAAGGATGGATGCACCTTTCGTAATATCTTGAAGTAATCCGCCAGATAAGTCGTCCGTAATTTTAGAACCAGCTTTGTAACCAAATTCTTGCGTATACCATGTGAAGCCCATACGAATGAGATTCCATAAAACGAAGAAAATTATTGGACCAAGGATGTTACCGGTCAGAGCAAGAGAAGCGCCTAACGCACCTAGGATTGGTCTAACCGTGAACCAGAAAACTGGGTCGCCGATACCTGCTAAAGGCCCCATCATACCGACTTTAACCCCTTGAATGGCTGTGTCGTCAACCGGCGCACCATTTGCACGTTCTTCTTCAAGAGCTAAAGTTACCCCAATAATAGGTGAGGCTACATATGGGTGAGTATTAAAGAACTCTAAATGACGCTTTAGTGCAGCAGTACGCTCTTCTTTAGTATTATATAATCGTTTAATTGCGGGAATCATCGTATAGGCCCAGCCACCGTTTTGCATACGTTCATAGTTCCAAGAACCTTGAAGGAAAGTGGAACGCCACCAAACAGAAATACGATCTTTTTTAGTTAATCTCAATTCATTTGCCATTTTTATGTCCCCTCCTTCTTAGTAACTATCGATAATATCGCCTAGTGGGTCACCAGTGTTTGAGTTTCCGCCTTTACCTGAACCGCCTTGTTTGGAAAGCGCTAAATAGATAAGTGCAAGAGCCACACCGATTGCACCAAGACCGATAAGTGTAATTTGTGAAATACATGCTAATACAAAACCAATCACAAAGAATGGCCATACTTCTTTTGTAGCCATCATGTTAATAACCATTGCATAACCAACAGCTACGACCATTCCCCCACCGATTGCTAAACCATCTGTTAACCAAACTGGCATAGATGTAAGTAAGTTTCTAACTGGATCTGCACCTACAGCTACGATTAATAAAGCTGGGATGGCAATACGTAACCCCTGCATGCAAATTGCAGCAATTTGCCAAAATTCTACTTTTCTAATGTTTCCTTCTTGAGCTGCTGCATCCATAAAGTGTACGATTGCTGTTGCAAGAGTACGAACGATGATTGTTAATAAAAGGCCAGCAACTGCAAGAGGAACAGCAATCGCAATAGCAGATGCCACACCTGCTTTACCCTGTCCACTTAATACTAAAATAATGGCAGATGCAACCGATGCTAACGCAGCATCCGGTGCTACGGCAGCTCCAATATTTGCCCAACCTAAAGCGATTAGTTGAAGCGTACCACCTAAGATAAGACATGGTACTAAGTTTCCTGTAACTAAGCCGATTAATGTACAAGCAACGAGTGGTTGGTGGAATTGGAATTCATCCAAAATTCCTTCCATACCAGCTAAAAATGCTACGATAAAGACTAATATTATTTGAATCACATTCAAATCCATGTTTATTAATCCTCCTTTTTCTCTGGATTTATTTTTGTTTTTTTAACTCTTCTTGAGCCTTCTTGATAATTTCGTTCATGTCACCTTTTGAATCGTTCGGTACTTTACGTACATCGAAGTTCAAACCAAGTTCTTTTAACTTTTTAAAAGTATCAATATCAGCTTGGTTAAAGGCCAACACTTTATTTGGTTGAACTTTACCAGGTGAGTGCGCCATAGAACCAACGTTAATTGTCTTCAATGGAACGCCACCTTCAACTGCTCTAAGCGCATCTTGCGGGTTTTCAAAAAGAAGTAACGCGCGCTGACCTCCGAAGTGTTGATCATCTTTTGCAAGTTCGATCATTTTTTTGACAGGAACAACGTGAGCCTTTACACCTGGAGGTGCAGCCTGTTGGATCAATTTCTTACGAAGTTCATCCTTAGCTACAGCATCAGATACAACGATAATACGTGTAGGCTGTGTAGTTTTTGTCCAAGCAGTCGCTACTTGTCCGTGAAGTAAACGAGAATCAATACGTGCTAACACGTATTCAAATTTACCAAGGGTGCCTGTTTTTGATGGGATAGCAGCAGCTGTAGTAGATGGTACTGCTGGTTCCAATTCCTCAGGTTTTACCTTAACCCCTTCTTTAGCTGTGCCCAAAATATGAGCGGCAATTTCATGCGCGGTGTTCATTGAGAAGCGCGATGCAAAAGCTTCAATCAACATTGGTAAATTCATACCAGCAACGATTGCCCATTTGTCTTGGTGTTCTTCAATCAAACTGTTGGCTTGGTTGAAAGGAGTTCCACCCCAAAGATCGACTAAGAATAATACTTCGTCTTGGTTGTCGAAAGAGGCGATTGCTTCTTCCATTTTTGCCTTTACATCATCAGGTCCTTCGCTCGGCATCAATGTAACAGCTTTTACATTTTCTTGTTCTCCAAAGATCATCGCTCCAGATTGCAAGATACCGGTGGCAAATTCACCGTGACTAGCAATAATAATTCCTACCATCTTTCTACCTCCTATTATTATTGTTACAGCTTTTTTTAGTTCATCTAAAGTGATTACAGTTTCAACAAAAACAAAAAAGACATGAGTAAAAAAGTCGACTAAAAGAAGGTTTGGGTATAGATTGCCCCTTTTCCTTCATTTCAATCGTACCTTTTACTCATGCCTGATCGAATCAGTAACACGTAAAAAATAATGGCGATGACTATTTAAATTTATTTTGCAAACGCTGTAAATAAACAACTGCTGCATCACTTTAATGAGCTTACAAGAGAAATTATAGCACAAAAATTATTCGTCCTTCAAGAGGAAATTTATTTTTTTCAATTTTGGATTTGTCCTAACAAAAAAAGACAAGTTCCAACCTGTCTTGTATGTAGAACTATTACTCTTTAAACTTACCCTTCAAGGCGCGTTTGATAACATCAAAGAAATTTAATGATTGGACCATATGATTCGGGTCAACGTATTCACGAATGGCCCGCAAAACCTTTTTCGGCTCTTTAGAAGAAAATGAATACATCCCATTTCGCTTTGTTTTGATGGCATAACGTGGGATCCATTTCCCCTTGAACATGACTGAAGCGATTACGTGATCAACTTCTTCCCAAGGAATTTGAACAAACTTACGAGCATCACGATTATTGAAGAATTCAAATCCTTTGTCTCCGATCATGATTTTACCATAATCTGTAATCCCCATATATGAGGTTGCATCTATAACTAAATCGACTTTTGTATTGATTGATTGAACCATTTGATCTACTCCATTTCATTCTTTTAATAAATAATCATTATACGGAGTTTTATCCCTTTAGGCAAAAAAAAACTGCCTTATGGCAGTGAAATACTATTTAAGTAATTCTGAATTCATATTTTTTATAGTCATGTATCATGAACCCCTACAACAGAATCAGCCCTTAATTTTAGTTTAAGTTTTTAACTCCAGTTGCTAATATTTCCATTTGTAGCAGTGTCTGTTCGTCCGTAATGGTTTTATCTTTACCATTTATGATAGCTTCATACAAATCATCATATATTCTTCCATAATCACCGTTTACGGATTTCACGGTTTCTTCGTGGATTGTACCTTCTTCATCAATATAGGTCAGTACACCATAATGTTTTATTGTATCTATACCAAAATCTTTGTGATCAGGCATGTAAAATAACTTTAAATGTTCTTCCTGACGATCTTTGGTTTCTTTCACAAAGCATCCCTTTTTGCCATAGACAACGAAGCTAGGTCTTTCTTTAAGTCTGAAATAACTAGATTTTACAGATACCTTTAACTTGCCATAATAAAGATCTAAATCAAAATAATCATTCATTCTACCCTGTCCTAATAATTGCCTTACATCATAATGGATATGATCCGGCTTGCCAAAGTAGCTGATGACCTGATCTAATGTATGACAGCCATGTCCATATAAAAAGGATGTCTCAGGATTAAAAGAATGAACAGCCTCCGGTACTTCGGGACGAAAATAGTCATAATGCATTTCCACTTCCAATAAGTCCCCTATTTTCCCTTCTTCAATGACCTTTTGAACCGTTAAAAAGTCACTATCAAAACGTCTATTTTGATACGCCTGAATAATTAATCCTTTCTCTCTTGCGATTGCAAATATTTCTTTTGCCTGTTCTGAGGTTTCCATAAAAGGCTTTTCTACCAAACAGTGTTTATTATGTTCTAATACTAATTTTGCGTATTCATAATGACTGTCAGTTCTTGTGCAAACCACAATTAGTTGAATGTCCTTGTCACTTAATAGTTCATCTAAATCAGAAGTATAATTTACTCCTACAATTCTATCCCAACTTTCACGCTTAGGATTTCTTTGATAGATTGTTTTCACCTTTATATTCTCTCTTTGCAGTACGAACGGCAGATGATATCTGTTCGTGCTTTTCCCATTTCCAATATAACCAATAGTAAGCATAGCAACCCCCTAAGATGTAATTCTGTTAATGCTATTCAACCCTTGCTTCTTGCAATTGTTTGGACATCAAAACCATCTCTCACTCAAAAATGGCCCGGTTTTTGTAACAGGGCCGATAGTATTTCAACTTATTTTAAAACGAGTTGTGTTACACACTCCACATGGGTTGAGTGGTGATCGCAGACATATTGATGTAGTGTTGTTTACCTATTAAATTTCCCATAAAATTTCTACAACAATCGCGCCCGATAATTGAAGTAAAAAGCTTAATCAAAATGGACTCATAATTACTTTTATCAATTTAAATTATATCAAAAAATAATTATTCTCCTTTATATTCCCTAGTCATCTCTTCATATTTCTTCTTTATTTTTTCTATTTTTCTAGGATTTGTTTCATTTTCCAAAAGAAATTTTGCCTGACTTAACTGGAATTGTTCAATCTCCTGTTGTAGCTGTTCAATATTTGTTTGCGTTTTATTCTTGAATTCCTCTAGATTTCCCGGATAACCTTGTAGCTTTTTATTATCAATGATGAAAAGTTCCGTACTCAGCTCATTAATGAACGCTTCATCATGACTGGCAAATATTATTGTTCCTTCATATTCTTTTAATACACTTTTTACGACCTCAATTGACGGTAAATCCAAATAGTTTGTAGGTTCATCTAAAATAAGCAAATTATAATTTGATACAATCAACTTTGCAAAAGATAACCTAATTTTTTCTCCACCGCTTAATAGTGCAACCTTTTTATCAAAATCCTCAATCGTAAACAGTAAATTCATTAATACTGTATAAACAGTTTCATTTTCTTGTACACTGTCAGCCAAGACAGACTCCAGTAAAGTTTTATCTGGCTGCAAATTTTCAAACTCTTGGTACAGATAACCAATTTTTAATTTCGGTACAGCATAGATCCCTTCATACTTATTTCTTATCAAAGAAAAAAGAGTAGATTTGCCACTTCCGTTTTCTCCCAATACAGCAACTTTTTGCTTGTTTCGGACTTCAAAAGAGGCATGACTAAAAATCAAATGATTATCATATCCAAAAGTTATTTCTTCACCGCGAATTAATATTTTATTTTTCGGAGGATTTGTTAGCTCAAAATTAATTCGAATATTTGCCTTATCTTCGATTTTTTCTTTTACATCTAACTGCTCTATTCGTGATTGCACAGCTTTTGCTTGCTTTGCTATTGCTTTTTGTCGCCCTCCAAAAGATTTGTAAGTAGATAAGAAACTCCTAACTCTAATTTCAGAATTACTCATATTCTTTGGCTTATCTGTTATCGCTTCAGCTTGCTTTTTTTTCTGCAAATAAGCTTCCTCTAAATGCTTTTTCTTTGCTTGATAATTTTCATATTCTCTTTTCTCTGTGAGAATTTGATGTTCTTTCTGCTGTTTGTATGCTGTATAATTCCCGTCAAAACAGTGTATGGTTTTGTTGTCAATCTCAATAATTCGATTACACAATTCATCTAATAAAGTTGTATCGTGGCTAATAATCATCATTGTGTTATATTTTTCTAAATTTCGCTTTAGCAATTGTATCCCTTGAGCATCTAAATTCGCTGTTGGTTCATCTAGTAAAAGTATTGAACTGTTCTTAGAAAAAGTCTCAGCTAAACGTAAACGAGTTTTTTCCCCACCGCTGAACCAACCTTCAGATATTGATGTGCTGGTGCGGAATTCCTTCAATTGCCAAGAGCCTGCTAATTCCTGGTATTGACTGAATTGTTTAAAATAAGAGATATCTCCCTTAACCTCAACTCCTCCCTTGTCAGGAGCTATATCACCGTTTATGATCTCCAACAACGTCGTTTTTCCACTTCCGTTTAACCCAACCACACCAATAATATCGTTCATATAGACAGTTAATTCATCAAAAGCAAAAAGAAGCTTACCTCCAAAATATTTTTCTATTCCTATCATTCTTATCAATTCCATACAATCGCCTCCCTATCTAGCGATTAAGTTAATCAAAATATATCATAATAAATTAGGGATTTTGGTACACACTTAATTATAAAAAAAGATGCTCCAAGATATACTCAGCGCATCGCATTTATTCTATATTTATATTGTTTTTTCATTTGTCTAATTATTCGCTGAATACTTTTTATTGCTAAAAAATATTTCTTTGATAATTCTTCATAATTCATACCGTCAGTGAAATCCTGATAAATAGCCAAATTGCGAGAAAACAACAGTTGTTTTGTTTTCGTTCTTGTTCCCCAAGCTACTTTATTTGTGGATTTCTTTGGAATATAAATAATTCCACCATCTATATATTTTTGGATTTCCTCAATTATTTCTAATGGTAAGATTTCTGTTGCTTTTTGATATTGATAGCTCATTTGGCTCCTCCTAAAAAGTAATATTTAGGATTAGCACAAGCTATTGAAAATTGATTTATATATTAGCAATAGCTTATGCTATGCCAAAGTAATAATTACCCCCATCATTCTAAGCCACCTTCCCTAAGGATATTTTTATTATAAATTAATTTAATTTTTAAAACAATTTAATATCATATTCGTTACGAAATCCTTTTTCCAAGAATAATCAAATCTCTCTTAATTCCATCCAATGTTGCGACTTCTGGTAAATGAGCCCACTTTTCAAAATCAAAACTTGAAAATAGTTTAATACTCGGCTCATTGTGTCCAAAGATGAATCCAAGTAAAGTATCAATTTCAAACTTAGGACATTCCTCTATAACTTTGCTTAAAATCCTTCTCCCTAGTCCTTTACCTCGAAAATCTTCATGAATATAAATACTAATTTCGGCAGTCGCATTATAAGCTGGTCTTCCATAGAAAGATTGAAGACTTACCCAGCCACAAATTTCACCTCCATACTCTACAACCCACAAAGGTCTTTTATAGGGGTTATGTTCTCTAAACCATTCTAATTTATCGTTTATAGAAACAAGTTCAGTATCAGCAGTTACCATTCTGCTTGGAATAGTTGAATTATAAATTTCCACTATAATTGGTAAATCTTCTATACTCGCATCTTTAAATATAATATCTTCCAACATAAAAAGACTCCCTTATAATTTGTTTAGTTAATCATTAATTCGATGTTATATTACTTAACATTATTATTGCAATACAATTTATGACTCTAATTTGACAATCAGCTCAATAGTTTAACTGTAAACCTACGTCAATATAATCAAAGCCAATTTTTAAGAGGAATGGCATTTTGCCTGTCAACATCGCATAAACAATTTGGTTGGAGTGCGAAAAGTCCTGACCAAGTACAGGCCCCATGACCGCCACAGCCGAAAGCTCTATATTCTCTTTCTTTGCAAACTCCCAAGCCGGTTTCGTGTTAATATTTTTCGGCAGAATAAAAAAAGCTCAAGATTGATAAGCTTCTTCAATCTTGAACTTTTTCTAAATATTTAAAAACTCTTTATTTATCAGCCTTCCAGCCCTCATTTCGTGACATCAATACCACCGTCTCAACGTGGCTCGTATGTGGAAACATATCAACCGGCTGAATATACTCAACTTTAAACTTAGAACTCAAAACTTGAATATCCTTTGCCAATGTTGAAGGGTTACATGACACATATACTACTTTCTCCGGTTCCGCTGCTAATATTGTTTCTAATAGCTGATTGTCCAGTCCTGTTCTTGGTGGGTCGACGACGATGACGTCGGGTTTCCAGCCCTTTTTGATCCATTTTGGTAGGACCTCTTGAACTTTCCCGGGGACGTATTTTGTATTGGTGAAACCGTGGCGTTTGGCATTTTTCTTGGCATCTTCGATTGATTCAGGAATGATGTCCATCCCGCGGACTTCGTCTGCTTGGCCAGCCAACCATAACCCGATTGTTCCAACGCCGCAATAAGCATCAACTACTTTTTCGGTACCGGTTAAAGCCGCAGCCTTTTTCACTTCATTGTATAACTTCACTGTTTGTTCGGGATTTAATTGGAAAAACGTCCGAGCAGAAAGCTCGAAAGAAAGATCACCTAGTGTTTCTTGGATAAATTCTTCGCCCTCTAACCCAACCGTTTCCTCCCCAAAAATCAACGAAGTTTTCTGCTCGTTAATGTTTTGCATAATCGACTTAACTTCAGGTAACCGAGTTAATATTTCTTCAATAATCTCCTCTTTTTTAGGCAGTTCATGTTTAGCGGTAATCAAAACAATTTGCAGTTCTCCAGTTTGAACACCCACTCTAGTGACAATCGTTCTGACAATTCCTTTTCGTGATTTCTCATTGTAAATAGGAATCTTTAACTCCTCTAAAATCCCTTTAACTACCTCGGTTGCTTTATTCGTTTGTGGATGCTGAACAACACATTGTTGAATATCAATTAATTTGTGTGAATTCAACCCATACAAACCAGCGAGCACTTTGCCGCCATCCTTCAATCCAACCTGAAATTGACTTTTATTTCGATAGCCCCATGGATTTTCCATCCCAATTGTTTCGTTTATCGTGAATTCCGCAACAGGTATTTTGGTATGACGCTCTAATGACTGAATAATAATATCGCGTTTTTCTTTTAATTGCTGATCATAATTCAAATGCTGAAGCTGGCAGCCCCCACATTCATCATAAACGGGGCATAATGGTTGAACCCGGTGCTCTGAGGATTTACGGATTTTCTTGATCTTTGCCTCAGCAAATTTAGGATTAACCTTAGTCACCTCAACAACAACTTCTTCTCCAGGCAAGGCTCCGGGTACAAACACAACTTGTCTTTTAAAATAGCCGACCCCTTCTCCATTAATTCCTAAACGTTTGATTGTTAATGGAAAGGTTTGTTTCTCGGTAATCGTAACGGTTTCTTGTTTTTGCATAATTTTTCTCACTCCAAATTATTCGATACTACGCCATAAATATAATGATGCGTAGCTTAAGTACGGTTCCCAACCCAGTATGAAGTTCTCCATCTCTTCTTTTGTCGGTTTTCGTTCCATTGAGTACAATTTCTTCAATGCATTTTGAATGCCTATATCCGCAATAGGAAACAGGTTTGGCCTCCCTAGCCCAAACATTAGGAAATTTTGTACGGTCCAGGGTCCAACACCTCGTAATTTAACTAATTGCGCTAAAATTTCTTCATCTGATAGCTGCCTTATTTTTTCAAAATTAAGCTCTCCTTGAGCAATTGCCCTGCCAATCCCGATTACATACTCAGCTTTTCTGCTGCTAAATTGCAACTCCCTCAAGCGTTCAACCTTTATGTCTGCAACAACCTCTGGCCGTGGATAAAACCAAACTCCATCTACTTCAAACCCATATGTTTTTACAAATCTTGTTGAAAGCGTATGAGCAAAAGCCATATTTAATTGCTGATGAATTATGCATTTTAGTAGGCAGCCGTAAGGATCAAAATCTAGGACAAGTGGCGTTCCATAATGCTCGGAAAACAAGTCTCGTAATTTTGTTTTTTGAAAATGATGATGGACATCCCTAAGAGGAATGTCCCATTGGAAGATTCCCCTAACTTTTTCAATTGCTTGTTCTTTATTTATTATGTCCTCTCCACTCATGATAAAAGAAGGATCATCGGTGGTTCCTGTTGCTTGAACTTCCACAACACTCGGCTGTTCTTTAACAAATATCGGAACCTTTACAGACTGATGATTAATCGAAACCACATTGAGTGGGTCAATTGAAAGTCGTTCCAATACTCGGTCAAAATTATAGGGGCCACTTATTGCTATTTTTTCATGCCACAAGAGTTTTCCGCCCTTTTCATTTTTCCCGTATTATATCATTTTTCCCAAAAGAAAACCCGGAACCATTTCCGGGGTAAAATTAGCCTTATTTTTATAAAATGTAAAAGCCCTACCTTAGTATAGCATAGGTGATTCGATTGCATTGTCCAACATCAAATCATCCAGGCTCTTAAACGTGTAGCCCTGTTTTTTTAAATCTTTAATTACTTTTTCTAATGCGTCGGCATTATCTTTTGAGACTGTGTGTAACAAAATAATCCCGCCCGGGTGAGCTTGACGCATGATGTTATTGTAAGAATACTTCCAACCCTTTTGGTCGTTTGTATACCAATCAATAAAGGCGATTGACCAAAACACATGTGTGTAACCCTGCTTTTTTGCTAAAGCCAAAGTTCGTTCACTAAACGTCCCTCGAGGTGGCCGCAAATACACCATATCTTTTTGACCAGTTAAAGTTTTCGTTTTCACTCGAACTTTTTCCAATTCCTCTGTAAACCTTTGCTCACTTACTTTCGATAAATCTGGATGATGCCATGAATGGTTTCCGATTATATGCCCTTCCTTTACCATCCGTTTCACAAGATCTGGGGCACTATTCAAGTAGTGTCCAGTGACAAAAAAGGTTGCTGGTGCCTTTTCTTTTTTTAATACATTCAAGATTTTTTCGGTATAGCCATTTTCATATCCATTATCAAAGGTTAAATACAAAACCTTTTTGTTTGGGTCGCCTTTATAGGGTGCCCCATACCTATCGAGAAGTCCTCCCAATTTTTCTCCTGCATCAACACCCTGCCCGTTAGTTGACTTTTTAAAACCCCAGTGGAGTGAGGAAGTGTTGATTTTTGCTTGAGCAGTTGTAGTAAATGCAACCACTAATAATAGTAAGAAACTTAAACTTCGAACAATCCATTTCATCATTTATCCTCCAACATATTTTTCATTATTGTTTGTTAAAAGGATAAAAGAATTCAATGATTATTTTGGGTTAGTATTTAATTAAATTTTAATTGGATTAATATATAAAAAGGCCAGAATTGCATCAAACTGGCAATTCTGGCCTTTTCTTTATTATTTAAAAACTTTTTCTTTAAATTGCGATAGTTTTTCTAAAGAGGATTGGTCTATATCACGGTGAAGGCTGTTTCCATGGGAGTCCATAGTCACAACTGCAGTAAATCCTTCAACTTTTAAATGCCACATTGCTTCAGGAAGACCAAATTGCATGAGATCTACACCCTCAACAGATTTGATGCAGTCAGCATAATACTGTGCGGCTCCACCAATAGCATTCAAGTAAACCCCACCATGCTCATTTAGAGTAGCAAGAGTTTTGGGACCCATTCCACCTTTACCGATAACAGCACGGATACCAAAACGTTTCATGACATCACCTTGGTAAGGCTCCTCACGAATACTAGTTGTTGGCCCTGCTGCCTTTACGTGCCAAGTTCCTTCTTCATCCTTAAGCATGACTGGGCCACAGTGGTAAATAATTTGTCCATTCAAATCCACTGGAGCATCATCACGTTCTGATAAATATTTATGGATTGCGTCGCGGCCAGTGTACATTAAACCATTAATTTTAACGACATCTCCAACTTTTAACGCACGGATTTGTTCTTCTGTAACTGGTGCTTGAAGCGTCACAACTTTGCTTTCAGATTCAGACGCCGCTGCAGTTTCTTTTTCTGCTTCCGTTTCTGTAAATTCGATTTTTTCTCCTTCTTGATACAACCACTCGTTAATGTCGCCCGTTTCAGGGTTTACTTTCACACCTTGACGACGGTATGCCCAACAGTTATAAGCGACTGAAACAAAGAAGCTTGCAGGAAGACGGTTATTTACCCCAATTTTACAACCCAATAGCGTTGTTTCTCCACCGAAGCCCATGGTACCAATTCCAAGTTCATTTGCTTTATCCATAATATATTCTTCTAACTTACGTAAATCTTCATTTGGATTCACATCTTCAACGCCACGGAAAAGCTGTAATTTGGCAAGCTCGTAACCGGAAGTGCGGTCGCCTCCAATTCCAACTCCGATAAATCCAGCGCTACAGCCCTGTCCTTGTGCTTGGTATACTGAGTGGAGGATACACTTACGAATTCCGTCTAAGTCACGACCAGCTCGACCCAAACCTTCAATTTCAGCAGGGAGGCTGTACTGGATGTTTTTATTTTCACAACCGCCACCTTTTAAAATAAGACGTGTTTCTATGTAGTCCTTTTCCCATTGTTCAAACTTAATGACTGGTGTTCCTTCGCCTAAATTGTCACCCGTATTATCCCCGGTTAATGAGTCAACGGAGTTTGAACGAAGCTTTCCGTCCTTTGTTGCTTGAGCAATTGCTGCTTTTATCGCTTTTGTCATTTCGATTTGGTTCGCACCAACAGGAGTTTTGATTTTAAAAGTTGGCATCCCTGTGTCTTGGCAAATTGGTGATACATTAGTATCAGCCATTTTGATGTTTTTCGTAATTGTTGCCAAGCTCATTGCAGATGTTGTTCCTGCATTTTCTCGTTCTTTTGCTGCTAAAACAGCACGACGAACGTCCTTAGGTAGGTTTGTTGAAGTTTCAACGATTAGCTGGTACATACTCTCTTGAAATTTTTCGATATTCATTTGGCATCCCCTTCCACATTGTCCCTTATATTTTTTCTTAAGTTTGAATATTTTCATTATTTCTCACAACTTCTATTATACTCTTTAGAACGTTAGGTTGAAAAGCCAAATACGCTCCGCCTTTTATCCAAAAAAAAAGGCCAGAGATTATCTGGCACTTAGTCTTCCCGATTATTAAATTCACGACATTTTGATTCTAGATCATCAATAAAAGAAATAAGACGATCAATATCTTCTACATCTGCATCCTCAGGATCAATGGCATCTAATACATCTAGGAACATATTTAAGCGGTGCTTTAAAAAGTCTACTTGAGTGTTTTTATCATTGATTTTGCTACCCAAAGTATTCACTCCTTTTCAGTTTCGATACCATCCTATCGAAAATTCAGGAATTTGGCAATGTATTTCTTAAATATCCTGAACCAATTTGTCTTTAGTATTCCCTTGAATGAGGGAAATTAAATGTAGTCATAAATCGCTCAACCTTTTAGCCAACAGATAATCTTCAGGTGTATCAATATCAAATCCATATATTTGTTTGTCAAAAGGAATGATGTGCAAAAATTGGCGATATTTTTTTATAATAGTTCTTCCACCAGTATCCCCACTAAGAAAATGAAATTCAGGAAATAACGAACTATCAAACAAAACAGGATGGCCTTCTATATTCTCATAGGTTGGGCGTATTATCGCGTATTGTGGTCGTACTCCCAATTCATGATATTTATTGATCATCTGGATGACCACCTCTTTTGTGACGAAAGGTTGATCTGCAAGGAAAATCATAATTGCCTTAACTTGATCTTTAAGAAACTGGACACCCAATTGGAGAGAGGGGCCCATCCCTTCTCGAAATCAGGGATTCTGCAAAAGGATAATATTTGGGTAATCCTCGGGGTATTTTGCGTACTCGCCCTCGTTCTCCCCTATGACTAAAACAATTGGTTCTAGTCCGCACTCCGAGGCTAAAGAGACCGCATGCATGAAAAGTGGAACACCCCTAAGTGGCAAAAATTGCTTAGGTTCGTTCATTCTTTTTGACAGACCCGCAGCAAGGACAACAGCAGCGATTTTCCTATTGTCTTCGTCCACAATACTCCGCCCCCACACATGAAGTTTTTGTATTTATATCATTGTATCTTAATCGCTCCAATGGGTGGGAATATTGGTCTTCCTTTATTAAGAAAAAACGCCAAAGAATGGCGTTTTTCGGTTTTAGCGTGGTCGTTCAGAAACTGCAAAGCCAAAGGAAACATGATCCTGGATTGGAATCCATGCACCGACTCCCTGTGAAGTGACGTTTTTAATGATGATTACCTTCTTATTGCCTTTTAAAGTTAAATAAACCTCACCATATGTAACCTTTCCTTTTTCATTAACGGCCGGTGCATAGGAATACAAATATCCTAGCCGATTTGCTGGAATGTTATATATTTGATCATTTTTTGTGCCAAGTCCAATTACTGTTTCAAATGCTAGTGGAAGATTTGTTTTTTGCATTGCTTTTAACAACATCATTTTTTTCACATCTTCTGAATTGGGGATTTTTGCTGTCAGTCCACCGCGAACAAGCTTTTGTGCCTCTTGAACATAATGGATTTGATATAACGTGGTTGTACCCCGATTATCAAAATAATTCGTGTTAATTCTTTGGTATTCCCAATTAGGTGCAGTTTCAGTTGATTCATAATTTAGTGGCCACTGACCCAGGTAAATAATCGCTCGATACCCTAAAGCAAATGGCGTACTATTAATAGATGATTCATTCAGCATTCTGATTAAATCTGGGTTTTCAACTTTTACCCTTGAAGATTGGAGCAGCTTCTTGGTTAGTTCACTTGGCTGTAATTGTGGCATATCCTGGGTAGCATTCGGATATGTATTCTCCTTAGCAATGTTCTTTACCGAATTTGGAATAGGATATTTTTCAACTTTTGGTTGTACCGTCTTCTTTTGCCCTTGCTCTGCAAAAGTAGGCGGTAAGAAAGAAAGCATAAAAAGAAAACAAAGCGCACTGATAGATAATAATTTTCTCATAAGGTCGAACTCACTCACTTCCTATCATTAATAATGATAGTTTTTTCGGAGTACACAAATATTATCCATCGATTCAACCATTTACAAAAAAATAACATCAAATCAATTCAATTTTTATATCCAAAAAATAAAACGGGTTTGAAACAGCAACCATTTCGCCATTTCAAACCCTTTTTGATTCTTATAACAAATAAAAGCCAATCCCCATAATGACATAGGCTGCTAGTAAGGTTGCTCCTTCAAACCAGTTTGTTTCCCCATCATTAGAAATAATCACCATTAACATAACTGCTGACACCATGGCAACTAACTCTGGTAATGTGAAAACAAGCGGCATAGCGGTATCGAAAAAGAGGGAAGCCAGCACAAGTACGGGTGCAACAAACATGGCAACCTGTAAAGTGGAACCAACTGCAATTTCCACTGCAATATCCATTTTATTTTTTATCGCCATCAGGACTGCTGAAGCATGTTCAGCTGCGTTTCCAACAATGGCGACGATAATGATCCCGATAAATAATTCTGTCCAACCAAAAGAATGGGCAACCGTCTCAAAAGTATGGACAAGGTTTTCCGATACATAGGCAACTGCAAGAGTTGCCACCGCCAGGATCGTGAGGGCTTTCCCTTTGCTCCACTCTGGTTCTTCTTCTTCATGTCGCACTTCCGATTCACTAGGCTGATAAACTCCACGGTGAGTAACAAGCTTAAAAAATAATGCAGACAAATAAAGTAAAATTAAAATAACCGAGATACCGACACTAAGGGTTAAAATTTTGCTTTCATTCATTTCCATGGAAAATACTTCAGGAATAACGAATGCAACAAACACAGCAAACATTAATAAACCGGAATTGTGCCTTGCATCGAAAACATTAAATTGTTGACGTTTAAACTTTATTCCGCCAATGAAAAAAGACAGCCCTGCAACCAGTAGTAAGTTCCCTAGGACAGAACCAGTTAATGAAGCAAGCACAACACCTACAAGCCCTGCTTTTAAAGCAAAGATTGAGATGATTAATTCCACAGCATTCCCAAATGTAGCATTTAATAACCCGCCAATTCGCGGTCCAGTCACTATCGCTAAGCTTTCTGTTGCTCTTCCCATAAAACTAGCTAAAGCGATAATCGTTAAACAATAAATAACAAATAACAGAATACTTGACCAATGCATCAGAGTCCCAATAATGGACAGGGGTACACCAATGAGAACACCTATAAAGAATATTTTATTTACCATTTCTAACTCTCCTTTTTCCGAAGCCAATTATTTCCTCTTGTTATTTTGAGATTACACTATTTCATCTCTTTGTGGAATAAAAAAACGATTTTCCTTGCAAAGCTCTGATAATGAAGTTACCATCATAGGGAAAAATATACTATGGAGAAATAATAATGGATGATAAACTGCGATTGCGTTTTTGGATCTTAATAGGGATTGTCGCCATTTCGGGATATTCACAAGGTATGCTTCTTCCGCTTATTGCCATTATATTTGAAAAAGACGGATTATCTTCAACCTTAAATGGATTTCATGCTACTGGGTTATACATTGGCGTCCTTCTTATCTCTCCTTTTATGGAAAGCTCTTTAAGGAGATTCGGGTATAAACCCGTTATATTAATTGGCGGTATATCTGTTGTGATTTCTATTGCATTATTTCCTATTTGGAAGTCATTTTGGTTTTGGTTTATTCTTCGTTTAATTATTGGAATCGGAGACCATATGCTTCATTTTGGAACACAAACTTGGATTACATCGTTTTCACCAGCCCATAGGCGAGGCCGGAATATTTCCCTTTATGGATTGTTTTTTGGACTTGGATTTGCTGCTGGGCCTCTAATGACCAGACTGGTTGAAATTAACGAGGCTTTGCCTTTTTTTCTCTCCTCCCTATTCAGTCTTGTGGCTTGGAGTACTTTGTTACTGTTAAAAAACGATTTCCCAGAAAAAATAGTTGAAACGCAGTCCTTCTTTAGCTCCTTTAAAAGATTTGGTCAAGTATGTAAATATGCATGGGTGGCTTTTCTCCCCCCATTTGGATATGGGTTTATGGAAACTTCGCTTAATGGAAATTTCCCTGTATATGCCCTACGGAATGGAATTGATGTTGGTGCGGTTTCGATTATTTTACCCTCTTTTGCTTTTGGCAGTATTATTTTTCAATTGCCGCTTGGAATATTGAGCGATAAATATGGTCGAAAAAATATCTTATTGGCAGTCATGATCTTGGGGTTTGGCTGTTTTACCGTTGCAGGTCTACTCCATCATTCTATTATGGGGCTAACCATCAGCTTTTTTATTGCTGGCATGTTGGTTGGGTCCACATTCTCACTTGGAATTAGTTTTATGGCAGATATTCTTCCAAGGGAGTTATTACCTGCTGGAAATTTAATGTGCGGTATTTTTTATAGTGTTGGTAGTATTAGCGGTCCTTTTATCGGTGGAATGGCGATTCAATTTTTACCAGCAAGCAGTTTTTTCTATGTTATCAGTTTTATGTTATTACTCATTTTTATAGCTATCGCAGGGTTCCAACCCCAAAAATCTTGTCAAACAAATACTCCCTAATTATTGGAATCAACATCTAGGCAAAAATCTTTTCCAGCCCCTTCTGTTCGTGATACACTAAATTGTGATCATTATGTGAACGAATAATTTGTGTGCTTGTCTGCTGTCATCTCTGGATGACAGCTTTCGTCATTTTATAAGGATAATGATTGTGATTATCCTTCTCAACAATGATGAAATTTGGAAACGACACAAGGGTCATTAAACAGGAGGGGATTCCCATTAGTACGGATGTAAAAACGATTAGTCAAGTCGAGCCTTCACAGGATCTAACGTTTATCGATAAACTACTTCCACATGCAGAATTAGCAGCGGCAGTAATTTGCGGAGTGTTAATTGCTACAGGATGGGTTTTAAACCACTTTGATGCAGCAACTGCTTCTATAGCAGCCTATCTTTTAGCGTTTATGATTGGTGGATTCGCCAAAGCAAAACAAGGAATTGAATCAACCATTGAGAATAAGGAATTAAATGTGGAAATGTTGATGGTATTTGCGGCAATTGGGTCTGCCATTATTGGCTATTGGACAGAAGGAGCAATGCTTATCTTTATTTTCGCGTTAAGTGGTGCTTTAGAAACCTATACCATGAATAAAAGTCGTAAGGAAATTTCTTCGTTAATGAAGCTTCAACCTGAAGAAGCTTTGCGAATCAATAATGGTATCGAAAAAAGAGTTCATGTCTCCGAACTAGTTGTCGGTGATTTAATATTAATAAAACCAGGCGAACGTGTTCCTTCCGATGGAAAAATTACCAAAGGCCAGACCACTATTGACGAAGCCACGATTACGGGTGAAGCAATGCCCGTAACCAAGGGAATTAATCATGACATTTTTGCCGGAACGGTCAATTTAACAGGGTCAATAAACGTTACCATTACAAAGTCTAACGACGAAACTTTGTTTCATAAAATTATTGAATTGGTTCAATCAGCTCAAAGTGAAAAGTCACCTTCACAACTGTTTATCGAACAATTTGAGGGAAGGTACGTCAAGGTCGTTTTAGCCATTGTGTTACTAATGATGTTCGTACCTCATTTTTTATTAGACTGGACCTGGACAGAAACCTTTTATCGAGCCATGATTTTACTTGTTGTGGCATCACCATGTGCCCTTGTTGCTTCCATTATGCCAGCTTCATTATCAGCAATATCTAATGGTGCAAAGCACGGGATTTTATTTAAGGGGGGCGTTCATCTAGAAAACCTTGGACATTTAAAAGCCATCGCCTTAGATAAGACAGGGACTTTAACAAAAGGGAAGCCTGAAGTGACGAATTTTATTGTAAAAGGCGGGCTACCTAGGGAAGATCTTCTCCTCAAAGTTGGGGCAATCGAGAACCACTCTAACCATCCTTTAGCGCAAGCAATTGTTCAATACGTTAAAGATACTTTAAAGATGGATTTATTGCACCCAAATTATATAGAAGATGTTGCTGGATGGGGAATAAAAGCAACCGTTGAAAATGAAATATGGAAAATTGGGAAGGCAGACTTTGTCGGAAAAATAGAAGCAGAGTCGTTTGCTTCTGGTGCAGCTAAAACCTTAGCCAGCGAAGGAAAAACCATTGTGTTTATCAAAATCGATGATGAACTATCGGGGATGATTGCCCTTAAAGATGTGGTTAGAGATGAAACAAAGATGGCAATTGACACACTTAAAGCAAAAGGAATTCACACAGTTATGTTAACCGGTGACAGCGAAAAAACCGCTCAGGCCATTGCTACTGAGAGCCATGTTGATGATTATTTCGCAGAGTGTCTTCCTGAAATAAAGGTTAACCATTTAAGGAAATTGAAAAATCAATACGGCTCCGTTGCAATGGTTGGAGATGGTATTAACGATGCCCCCGCACTTGCCACAGCAACAGTCGGAATTGCAATGGGGGAAGGAACGGACGTTGCTTTAGAAACTGCCGATGTCGTCCTCATGAAAAATGATTTACCTAAAATCGCTGAAGCTATTACCCTTTCCCAACGGATGAATAAAATTGTTAAACAAAACGTGGTGTTTTCAATCTCCATTATTATGCTTCTTATTGTTTCTAATTTCTTTCAAGTACTTGATTTACCATTAGGTGTTATTGGTCATGAAGGTAGTACCATTTTAGTTATTTTGAATAGCTTGAGATTATTAAAATAAGGTCTACACTGAAGGGTAAATAAATAGCGGGAAGCATTTGATATGCTTCCCGCTTTTCTTAATTAATGATAACCGTTTTGCCCATTGGCAGATCCAGAGGTTTTTTGCTTTGGACTACCCTTGCCTTTTTGTTTTGTTCCACCGTCTTTTTTTGTATGCTTCGCCATGAGATTAGCCTCCATTTCAAGATACAATTAAATTTCCCCTTCCTTATCATTTATCGGAATGGGAATTTTAATAAAGGAAACTTAAGGGATTTAACAGCTACTTTTTTTTTCTGTAAAATAAGCATTGATTTCACCGCCCAAAATAATTACAAAACCTGATAAATAAAACCAGATCATTAGAACAATAATGGCTCCAATACTTCCATAAGTAGCAGTATAATTACCAAAGTTACCAACGTAAAAGGAAAAAGAAAGAGACGTAATCGCCCATCCAATTGTGGAAAAAAGGGCACCAGGAATCGCACTTAAACAAGTTAGTTTATGATTAGGTGCAATCCAGTACAAGCCGGTAAAAATAATGAATAAAAAGAGCGGACTAATAAGCCAACGGAGTGCATTCCAACCTGATAAAAACTGTTTTGAAAAACCAAATTTCGCAAATAAGAATACCCCAATATGCTTCCCGAATACTGGAAGAAGTAAAGCAACGATAATAACCAATATCATCCCTAACGTCAAAAGAATAGCAATACCCCTTGCCACTATGAAGGACCTGGTTTCCTTTACATCATAAGCTTTATTAAATGCACTGACGATCGCATTGATACCGTTAGAAGCAGACCAGAGGGTCGCAATAATCCCGAAGGAAAGTAATTTCACGTTTTTATTCATCACTTCATTTATGCTTGTTTCAATTAAGTCCATAGACTCTCCTGGGGCAAAATCACGAATATAGCTCAACAGATAATCCTGCGTTATGGACAAGTATGGAAGCAATGTCACTAAAAATATCAATAAAGGAAACAACGATAGCAAGAAAAAATAAGCTAATTGAGCCGCCATACCAGGGATATCGTCCCTTCCAATCCGAACCCACAAAAACTTAATAAAGGATGAGTTGATTCGTACCATGTCTTCACCTTTTTTCTTTCGGAAAACGTTCAATTTTCCTTATTCTTCAGTTATTTGCGATTGAATCCACTTCTGTATATGTATCTCCATTTTCAAAAAACGCATTCTTTTTTTCTTCAGAACTGTCCACATCGTGAGGAGCCACTTGAGTCAATTCATCTACCCTATCTTTTATAAAGAAAATATCTTCACTTACTTGTTCAAATGTTTGGCGCATTTGTTCAGAAGTAGTCTTAACTTTATCAACGATAACAGAAGGGTTTTTTACCAAGTAGGTCACATTTTTTGAGGTTTTCTGGTAATTGCTGATAACGGCATTACGGGTTTGCTTGTCCAGCATGCTTAGAACCCCCCCAGCCATAGCTCCAATCAAAACCCCTTTCCAAAAATAATTTGTTTCACTCATTAATCTTTCTCCACCTTTCAATAATATAAATGTACATTTCTCATTCCTTTATTTTCTCGATATTTCCCTGAACTTGCAAGTCAATAGTACATGACGGTTTGTTTTCGTTGACTTTCATTTATGAACATGAAAAGATGGAAACCATACCACCCGTGAAAGGATGACTATGTTTGAATTTATCTCAAAAATCAGTTGAAAATGTGGAATATATGATTGAAAAAATGAAGGAAAAATTGAAAGTTTTAAACTTCGGGGCCATCAAACCTTCCCATTTTGACGAAGAAATGTATGAAGAACTCAAGGAGATTTACGATCTTGTCATGAGAAAGGACTCCTTCAGCATTAGTGAAATGCAGGCGATTGTCGAAGAACTTGGGAGTCTTAGAAAAAAGTATTAAATAACGAGAGTAAATTGCAAAAACTTTTTAAAAAGACTAGAGCCGGCAAACTGCCGGCTCATTTCTTTGAATAAATCATATCGTATTTCACGTTTACTTCAAATTATCTTGGTCCGTTAAAATGATTGGGCCATCTTTTGTGATTGCAATTGTATGCTCATATTGGGCTGAATTTTTCCCGTCAATTGTTCTTGCTGTCCAACCATTATCATCCATTTTAGAATGATAACTTCCCACATTGATCATAGGCTCAATCGTGAATACCATACCTTCCTTTATGCGAGCACCCTTCCCTGGGAGCCCAAAATGAGGAACATCCGGTTTCTCATGAATGACTGCCCCAATCCCATGTCCAATAAAGTTCCGGACAACTGAAAAGCCCTCACCCTCAGCATAAGTTTGGATGGCATGGCCAATGTCGCCAATCCGATTTCCCACTTGCGCCTGTTCAATTCCTTTATATAGTGCTTCTTTCGTTACTAATAACAGCTTGCTTGTCACCTCTGAAACCTTACCGACAC